>JAUZPJ010000154.1 GCA_030706025.1 Bacillota bacterium
CCTTATAACTTAGCTAATGTATATAACTTTATGCTATAATCAGTAAGTGTGTGACCTTTTTCGACATAACTATAAACCCTATATATTCGCAAAATGGATTATCTTATATGAACTAACTTGAATTTGAATAGGCCATTGATAAGGAGGATGGGTATGAAAGTACTTGCCATAAATCCAGGTTCAACGTCTACAAAAATTGCGAGCTACGAGAATGAAATTAGCATCTGGAACCAGGGAATTGATCACCCATCCAGTGAAATTAGAGCTTTTGCTCGAGTAGGAGACCAATATCAATATCGCATAGAACTTGTATTAAAAACACTCGAAGAAAAAGGGACCTCGCTAGAAGAGTTTGATGCGATAGTTGGACGTGGCGGTATGCTTAAGCCCCTAATCGGGGGGACGTATTTGGTAAATGATTATCTTGCTAATATATTGAAAGATGCACCTGAAGCAGAACATGCTTCCAATTTAGGAGGTATCATGGCCTATTATTTAGGACAACAGATACATGTTCCCGCCTATATTGTGGATCCTGTGAGTGTTGACGAAATGGACCCATTAGCACGCCTTTCAGGGCTCCCCGAATTACCACGCTTAAGCCAATCTCACGCCTTAAATATGAAGGCAGTTGCGCGAAAGGTGGCCCATCAGATAGGGAAGTCATATCAAGACGTGAATTTAATTGTCGCTCACTTGGGCGGTGGGATTTCCGTGTCTCCGCACCGAAAAGGCAAAATGATTGATGTGAATAACGCTAATAATGAGGGCCCGTACTCAGTTGAACGTTGTGGAACGTTACCCGTTTCTCAACTCGTTAAACTTTGTTATTCCGGAAAGTACTCGGAAAAGGAGTTGCTCAATAAAATTCTTAAAGAAGGTGGAATGTTTTCGTATCTTGGGACAAAAGATGCCCGAGAGGCAGAAGAACGTATGCTCAATGGAGACTTAACCGCCAAGCTTGTTTTGGAAGGCTTATGCTATCAGGTTGCTAAGGAAATAGGAGCGATGGCTACAGTGTTAGCCGGAGAAGTAGATCGTATTATCATAACCGGTGGACTTGCTAATTCTGAATTTTTAACCCGCGAGATTATTCGACGAGTGTCTTTTATTGCTCAGGTTATTGTATCCCCTGGAGAAGAAGAGATGATTGCATTGGCTCTAGGTGCTTTAAGAGTCCTTCGTGGCGAAGAGGAAGCGTTGATTTATGAGGCCAATATGAACTGAGTAGGGGGTGCGAGCATTGAGATTTAGTGGATTTGAGGCTTTGTTCGAAAGGGCAAAAAGCTTAGGTAGGGCTAAGGTTGCCGTAGCTGCGGCTGCAGATAAGGAAGTATTAGAAGCTATTAAATTAACGCAAGAGGAAGGACTTATCACGCCTGTTCTAGTTGGCGATCTTGAACAGATAAAACGCTTGTCCTTTAAAATAGGGTTTAGCCTTGAAGAATCAGACTTGATTCATGAACCCAACCCATTAGCAGCTGCGAATAAGGCTATTGATGCAGTAATTGATGGTCAAGCTCATTTTCTAATGAAAGGTCTAATTAACAGTGCTGATTTTTTGCGAGCAGTTTTGCGCCCTGAACGAGGCCTCCGAACAGGACGTTTACTAAGTCACTTAGCTGCGTTCCAGGTTCCTGGGTTTTCTCGCTTGATATATGTAACCGACGGCGGTATGAATGTTGCACCAGACTTAGTTCAAAAAAAGGCCATTTTGCAGAATAGTCTTTTCTATTTAAAGGGTATAGGAATGGATAAAGTAAACGTCATTGTTTTAGCTGCTAATGAAGAGGTGAACCCTAAAATAGCGGCGACAGTGGATGCTCAAGCACTGGCCAAGATGGGTCAATCAGGTGAATTTCCCGGTGCTCTTGTAGAAGGCCCTTTAGCGCTTGATGGGGCAGTGAGTGCAGTTGCCTTAAAGCATAAGGGTATTTCCAGTCAAATCAACGGTGATGTCGATCTCTTTTTGGTACCAACGATTGAAGTTGGGAATGTCTTGGGGAAATCCATGGTTTACTTTGCTGGGGCAACTATGGCAGGGATTGTGCTTGGAGCACAGGTTCCGATTGTTTTGACATCGAGAAATGATACCCCACGGAGTAAGTTTATGGCCTTGACAATGGCCGCGCTTAATAGGACAACATCATAAATTGACCTTTTGAACATTAATTGTGTTGTTGGTTCTGTTGAATGCCAGAAATTTTTATTGATAATTGGGTTTATAAACCTATCTTTTCCGTAAATATTCATGCCAGATTAAGGAAAATAAATTTGCTCAATATGCTTGTTTTCAAGGATGATGAGTACACAGGGTTATGTATCTATTAAAGAAAGAACCTATTGGCCTCTTTACAGTTTTCTATTCTCTGAGTTAAAATGTTTACATGGACTGTAAGATAAGAAAGATTTTGCTTATTTCCACTATGGGGGGAGACCAAAAAAGCATGAAAACATTAATGACAGGCAATGAGGCAATTGCTCGGGGTGTCTACGAATATGGCGTCAGCGTTGCTGCAGCTTACCCTGGCACACCAAGCACGGAAATCCTCGAAAATATTGTGAAATACCCAGAAGTTTATTGTCAGTGGTCGCCTAATGAAAAGGTAGCAATGGAAGTAGGCATTGGCGCAGCTATTGCTGGCGCTCGCTCAATTGTTGCCATGAAAATGGTAGGAGTAAATGTAGCTGCTGATCCCCTTTTAACCGTAGCTTACACCGGGACCCGTGCTGGATTAGTTTTGGTATCGGCAGATGACCCTGGAATGCACTCCTCACAAAACGAACAAGACAATAGATTATACGCAGCGTTTGCCAAGATACCTATGTTAGAACCCTCGAACTCCCAGGAGGCTAAAGACATGGTTGGCTTGGCCATGGAAATTTCTGAAACCTTTGATACTCCAGTTATGTTACGGATTACGACTCGGATAGCTCACTCCCAAAGTCTAGTAGAGCTAAATGACCCGATTGAACGACTTGTTAAGACCTATGAACGAAACCCACGTAAATACGTTATGCTTCCAGGGAATGGACGAGCCCGGCGTTTAGTAGTAGAGGAAAGGATGCATAAACTGGCTAGCTATACCGAAACGGTGGCAGTCAATAAGATGGAGCTGCAAGACCAGTCCATCGGCATCATCGCCTCAGGGATTTCCTATCAATATGCTAAAGAAGCAATTCCTACTGCTTCTATTCTCAAATTAGGATTAACCAATCCCTTGCCGTCTGGTTTAATCAAAGAGTTCGCTGCAAAAGTAGATAAACTTTATGTTCTCGAGGAATTAGAACCTTATATAGAAAAGGAAGTCCACTCCTTGGGCATCAACGTCATAGGAAAAGAACTCTTCCCTCCTTACGGCGAACTTTCCGCTCGTATTGTATCGGAAAAGATCAGCGGCCAACCCGGAATAACGGTAGCTCCAGCCTTTGACTCTCCAATTCGTCCACCAGTTATGTGCCCTGGTTGCCCACACCGCGGAATATTTTACACCCTAAAACAACTGAAACTCGTTGTATCAGGTGATATTGGCTGTTACACTCTGGGGGCGATGGCTCCACTCGAAGCAATGGATACTACTATCTGCATGGGGGCTTCAATATCTGCAGGTTTAGGAATGATTAAGGCCCATCCTGAAATGGCTGATAAAATGGTCGCTGTGATTGGCGACTCAACCTTTTTACATTCGGGTATAACCGGACTAATGGATGTGGTCTATAATGGTGGAAACCTAACTACCATCATCCTAGATAACTCCATAACAGCTATGACGGGGCACCAAGACAACCCGTCTACAGGCAAGACTCTCATGGGTCAGCCAGCTCCTCAAGTTGACTTTGTTGCCTTGTGCAAGGCCTTGGGAGTAAAACGAATTACGGAGGTCGATCCATTTGACCTTAAAACAGTTAAAGAAATTATTAAGACCGAAGTATCCGTTCCTGAACCGTCAGTGATCATAGCAAGGCGTCCTTGTGCTCTTATTATCAAAAAGACTGAGAAACCTCTCCAGGTCATTGACTGCAACGGCTGCAAAATGTGCTTAAAACTTGGTTGTCCGGCAATCTCTTTTGATGAAAAGAACAAAACAGCCCAAGTTGACCAAGCCCTATGTAATGGTTGTGGATTATGTATTAATGTGTGCAAATTTAATGCCTTGCGAAAGGCGGGTGAGTAATATGTCTGAAATAATTAATGTTTTACTTGTGGGAGTTGGTGGTCAAGGAACAATTCTGGCCTCCAAAATTTTAACCCATGCAGCTATAGCTCAGGGTTACGAAGTCAAAATGTCAGAAATCCATGGAATGGCCCAACGAGGTGGATCAGTCGTGACTCAAGTTCGAATGGGAGAAAACGTTTACTCTCCGGTCATCGAAGCAGGAGAAGCAGACTTTATCGTTGCCTTCGAACAGTTAGAAGCATATCGGTGGGCTCACTTCCTAAAAAAAGACGGCGTCTTAATCGTTAATACTCAAAAGATAGCACCTTTGACTGTACTCATCGGAGCCGCAACTTACCCGGAGAGTATCCTTAACGACCTCAAAGGTCGAGTTGGACGTTTTGTCGAATTAGACGGATTAAAATTAGCTTCCGAAGCAGGTAATGTCAAAGCTACAAATGTTGTACTAATGGGGGTCCTCTCAAAGTATATGAATTTCCCTGAGGATTCCTGGCAGAATGCCCTTGTTGCAAGGATTCCGGCAAAGTTGCTGGAATTAAATAAGAAAGCTTTTGCTTCTGGGGTTGCCGAGGCAAAGTGAGAAATAACTTAAACTACAGGAAATCATTTAGAAATTGATAAAGTAAGCCCGTGAACTTCAGGTAATTGGAGTTCACGGGCTTACTTATTTTGCAACTGTCCCTTTGGTTTATCGCTCCGGTTAGACAAGTTTCAATCGCAGTGGCTACCTTGAAAAAAGGGATCCTTTTCTTCTAATCTGAATCTATACCCGTTTTAGGAGGTTCTTGGGCCTTGTTCAAGCGGCCAGATTTCCGAGTAGCTTCTCGTAGTAAAAACTCAATATGTGAGTTTACACTTCGAAACTCGTCAGCCGCCCATTTCTCTATAGCATCATAAAGCGAAGGGTCAAGCCGGAGTGCGAATTGCTTTTTTGCCATTACTAATCACACCTGTCAGAGTATTAAACCTGCAATTTTTCTATACATGGCCGGTTCAATTTAATATAGAGTCCCGGTGTTAATAACAGGTTGGGCAGAGCGGTCTGAAACAATTGAAACAAGGAGGTTGTTAATCATCGCAGCTTTTCGTTCTTCATCAAGCTTAACAACTTTATCTTTTTCAAGTCGTTCGATTGCCATTTGAACCATCCCCATGGCTCCATCGACGATAATCTGGCGAGCGGCTAAAATGGCATTAGCCTGTTGGCGTTGTAGCATAGCACCTGCGATTTCGGTGGCGTAAGCAAGGTGTGTTAATCGTGCCTCGGAAACCTCCACTCCCGCAAGAGTTAAGCGATGTTGGAGTTCTTGGGCAAGTTCGCCCGCTACCTCCTCTGCATTTCCACGGAGAGAGTAACCACCGTTCTCATAAACGTCATAAGGGTAGCGACTTGCTACGTGTCGGAGCGCGGTCTCGCTCTGGATTTCGACAAACTGCTCGTATTTATCTACATCAAAGATCGCTTTGGCAGTATCTACTACACGAAATACTATAACAGCTGCAATTTCAATCGGGTTGCCTTCTGTATCATTGACTTTTAGGGTCTTACTATTAAAGTTGCGAACGCGAAGAGAGACGGATTTGCGTACGGATAAGGGAATAGTAAACCAAAGACCGGGTTCACGGAGCGAACCAATATAACTACCGAAAAAGGTAACGGCATACGCTTTATTTGGCTGAACAACTTGAATTCCAGCCAGCAAAATGACCCCGAGGACAATAAGTGCAACGCCGCTTAGTATTTTTGTCTGAAGGAGAAGTGCGGTTCCTCCTATAAATAATGCGAGGATTAAGATCATTGCTAGATAACCATTTAATGCCCATGCTTTCTTTTCTTTCAAACTAATAGCCTCCTTCAAGATTTAATTAGAAGTAAATGAGACTTATCACTTCAATACCATTATGATATCACTTTGATATAAAAAGTAAAGAGATGGAGAGGTAAAAGAAGAGGAGTATAAATAAGGAAAAAAGGTCATTTTATAAACGAGACGTTATGGACAAGATGAGAGAAAGATTTTTGACGTTAGTTTAGAAAGGGTGAGTGTATGACTCAGATAAAATCTCCTCAGCCCACATTTCCGGCTCAACACCAAGACCGGCAACCGGGTCTAGAATCTTTAATGAATCCATTACCAATTGCTGAGGATGCTGCGTATGTAGGAAGCTCAAAATTAAAAGGAAAAGTAGCAATTATTTCTGGTGGGGACAGTGGAATCGGTCGCGCCGTTTCGCTTGCCTACGCCAAAGAGGGGGCAGATGTCGTGATACTCTATGTAAATGAGCATGACGACGCTCAAGCAACGAAAGCGCGGGTAGAACAATTAGGGCAACGTTGCTTAGTTTTCTCTGGGGACATAGGAAATGAAGCTTTTTGTCAAGATGTGGTCAGCCAAACAGTTAAGGCTTTTGGAAGAATTGATATTTTAGTA
>JAUZPJ010000155.1 GCA_030706025.1 Bacillota bacterium
AAATGTTGCTGCTCTTACACAGCTACAAAACAGCCTAGCAGGATTATAAGCTCTCTAGGCTGTTTTGTATTACCTATTCAATTCAAGGGACTAGTAAGTCGTAATTCTACATCATACTTGTCTGAAACTCGTCCAACATATTATGAATAACAATAAGTTCACTGACGGCCAATCTTCTGCATTGCTTTCATCATAATCTCCTGATCTTGTACTCGAAGAACTACTTGAGCTTGTTCATTTTCTTTTTCAACAAAGGCATACATATACTCCACGACGACATCCTCTTTGACGAGTTGATTAAGCATCTCGGCCAATCCACCTGCACGATCGGGAACCTTTAGAACCCAGACTTTAGTCAAGGAAACAACTACTTTGTGTTCCCGTAACTTTTCCGTTGTCGCTTCAGGCTCATCCACGATAATTCTTAAAACTCCATAATCCTTGGTATCCGCCAAAGACAAGGCCCGCAAATTTACCTTTAGTTCGGCGAGAAGGTTAATGACCTCTGCCAACCGTCCCTTGGCATTCTCGAGAAAAATTGATAATTGTAACATACAATTAACCCCTCCCTAATTTGCGTTCGTCTCTAACCCGAATGGCTTTACCCTCACTCCGCGGAATGCTCTTGGGTTCTACTAGTCGAATACGAACCGAAATGCCCAGAACTTCTTCAATTCTCTGTTTTAGTTGTTCTTGCCGGCTTTCTAATTCTCTCACTTCATCAAAGAAGCTGGTTTCATTAACTTCGACTTGAACTTCAAGTTGATCTAAGTTTCCTGTCCGATAAACGACCAAGAGATAATGTGGTTCGAACCATCCGAGAGAAAGAATCGCCTCTTCAACTTGACTGGGGAAGACATTTACCCCTCTAATAATGAGCATATCATCCACCCGAGCTGAGACGCGTTCCATTGTCCACCCGACCTGTCCACAGGAACAGGTTCCATAATGCAGAGTAGTCAAGTCTTTAGTCCGATAGCGCAAAACAGGAAATCCCTCTTTATCCAGACTCGTAATGACTAACTCCCCTTGTTCACCAACAGGAAGCGGCTTTCCTTCTGGGTCCAAAACTTCGGGATAAAAATGATCGTCAATATGTAATCCCCTGTGAGCTGGACATTCCAGAGCAACACCTGGTCCCATAGTTTCGCTGAGCCCATAAATATCAAACGCTTTAATGCCCAAGCGCGCTTCGATTTGTTCTCTCATTCCTTCAGTCCAGGGCTCCGCACCAAAGACCCCAATTTTTAACTTCAGTTCTTCTCGCGAAATCCCTGATTCCTCCAGGCTCTCTGCTAGATAAAGTGCATAAGACGGGGTGCAGGCCAAAACAGTAGTACCGAAATCCCTCATAAGCATGAGTTGACGTGCAGTGTTTCCACCAGAAATGGGCACCACTACAGCACCCAATTCCTCGCAGCCATAGTGCAGTCCCATCCCGCCTGTAAACAAGCCATATCCATAAGCAATTTGTACGACATCCTTACGAGTCACTCCTGCTCTTTCTAGTCCCTTTGCTACGATCTTTGCCCAAAGCCTTATATCGTTACGTGTATACCCCACAACAGTCGGCTTACCTGTTGTTCCAGAAGAGGCATGAAGGCGAACAATATTATCCATCGGTTCGGCAAAGAGTCCGAACGGATAATTTTTACGCAGATCTTCTTTCGTCGTTAAAGGCAATCGCTCGAAATCCTGTATAGTCTTAATATCCTCCACTTGAGTAATACCTATTGCATGAAAGTGTTCTTGATAGTAAGGAATTGGAATTACACGTTCTATTGTTTGGCGAAGAGCCTTCAGCCATTGCTCCTCTGTTCTCACAAATTCCTCATCTTTGTTGTTCTCATCTTGTTTAATTACTTTATTCATTTCTCTATTCCCTCAACCCTCAATTACATTGAAATTCTTTTGCTTTTTCATCTCTATAACACATTACCTATGTTTTTCAAATGAAGCATCTAATATAATACAGTTTGAATTATCATACCTAATTCTTCCGATGTTTGTCAAGAAGTAATCTCTAGCTTAAGCAATTTCCAACTTAATTTTAAGCATCTAAATTGAAAGTCCCCTCATCACTCAGTGATCAAGGGGACTTTTCAATCGATATAATTCTACAGTCCAGCCAATTTCCTTAAGGCTTCAACTTTATCCGTTCTCTCCCAGGGCAAATCCAGATCAGTTCTTCCAAAATGTCCATATGCCGCTGTTTGACGGTAAATCGGGCGTCTTAGGTCCAAGGACTTAATAATGCCCGCCGGACGGAGGTCAAATGTCTGAAGTATAAACTCTGCGATTTTATTATCAGCAATCTTTCCTGTTCCAAACGTCTCTACCGATACAGATACTGGACGAGCTACTCCAATGGCATAAGCTATTTGTAGTTCACACCGATCTGCTAATCCCGCGGCAACGATATTTTTAGCCACATAACGGGCAGCATAGGCTGCGGAACGATCTACCTTTGTGGGATCCTTTCCCGAGAACGCACCGCCCCCATGACGTGCCATTCCACCATAAGTATCTACAATAATTTTACGTCCTGTAAGACCGCAATCCCCTTGAGGTCCACCGATAACGAATCGTCCAGTAGGATTGATGAAATACTTTGTATCCTCATCTAAAAGTTCCTTGGGAACAGTCGGATAGACAACATATTGCAATAGATCGCGGCGAATTTGGTCTTGAGTAACATCAGGATGATGTTGAGTTGAAATCACGATGGTATCCACTCGAATTGGTTTGTTATCCTCGTATTCCACGGTTACCTGTGTCTTGCCGTCAGGACGAAGGTAACTCAAAAAGTCAGATTTTCGCATTTCGCTGAGTTTACGGGACAAACGGTGCGCCAAATCAATTGGAAGCGGCATGAAACTTTCACTTTCATTCGTTGCATACCCAAACATCATACCCTGGTCACCGGCCCCAATCGCTTCTATGTCACGATCCGTCATCTCGCCAGTTTTTGCTTCCAAGGCACGATTCACGCCCAATGCTATATCAGCGGATTGTTCCCCTATCGAAGTTAAGACCGCACAGGTCTCCGCATCAAAACCATATTTAGCCCGGGTATAACCCACCCCGCGAATTGTCTCTCGAACGACATGAGGAATGTCTACATAACATGAGGTCGTAATTTCACCGCTAACTAAAACCAAACCTGTGGTCACCATCGTTTCGCAAGCCACACGCGCATTAGGGTCTTGAGCATAAATCGCATCCAAAATGGCATCTGAAATTTGATCACAGATCTTATCAGGATGCCCTTCTGTCACCGATTCAGATGTAAATAATTTTCTAACCATTTAGTTCACTCCTTTGATTCTACACCGAGAAGATTGGCGATCTCCCGAATAAGATGTTGTGCCACTTCGTGTTTGCTCATCTGAGGAAAATCTATTTTTCTTCCATCTGGAAAGAGAAAACTTACAATATTCGTTAGACTGCCAAAGCCTGCCCCCTGCTTAGTGACATCATTGGCCACCAGCAGATTCACGTTCTTCCTACGCATTTTATCCTCGGCGTTAGCCAAAAGATTCTCCGTCTCTGCCGCAAATCCCACGAGGACTTGAGAGGTTTTTCGACGTCCAAGTTCAGCTAATATATCGGGGTTGGGAACTAATTCGAGCACCCGATTTGACCCATTTTTTTTAATTTTTTGTTCGGCCTGCACTGCCGGACGAAAATCTGCAACTGCCGCAGCTTTTATGACGACATCTACTTCAGGAAACCGAGACAGTACTGCTTCAAACATTTCAAGGGCTGTATGTACAGAGACTCGGTTCACTCCTGATGGGGTCGCCAAATCCGTCGGCGCACTGATAAGAGTAGTCTCTGCGCCAGCCTCTTGCAACGCTTGAGCAATGGCATATCCCATCCGCCCCGAGCTTCGATTGCCAAGATACCGAACCGGGTCAAGTGGTTCTTGAGTTCCTCCTGCTGTGACAAGGGCTTTCTTCCCTTTTAGAAGTTTCCGGCTAGATAAAAACTGAGCCAACGTTTCCACGATTTCCAATGCCTCAGTCATTCTTCCTATCCCATCCGTGCCACACGCTTGAAAACCCGTTCCAGGACCAATGATCTTTACCCCCCGCTCCCTAAGACAAGTCAGATTGTTTTGAGTCGCTGGATGAAGATACATCGCTTGGTTCATAGCGGGTGCAACAAAAATCGGCGCACGCGTTGCTAAAAGAACCGTCGAGAGAAAGTCATCTGCTAGCCCGATCGCTATCTTCGCTAAGAAATTCGCTGTGGCAGGGGCAACGATCACCGCATCAACATGTTCTGCTAAAGCGATATGTTCTACGTTCCACAGTTTAGGTTCGTCAAACAAATCCACGTAGACCGGATTTGCCGATAGACTTCGCAATGTAAGGGGCGTAATAAACTCCGTTGCCGACTTCGTCATTGCTACGTGAACTTCTGCATGCAACTTACGCAAACGACTAACGACTTCCGCCGTTTTATACGCTGCAATGCCACCGGTTATTCCCACGAGGACCTTTTTACCAGCTAACATTACAGACTCTCTTCCGGAGTACATTCATAGGTTGAATGGGAATGAGAAATCTCCTCAAGTGAGATACTTACCGGTTTCACGCCTTTGGCCAAATCCTCATGCCGTGCCTCTTCCATAATCATACGCGCCCTTTTGGCAACCACTAGGACCAACGTATACTTACTATCCACCTTATCCATTAGACGATCAAGTGAAGGTTGTTTCATTAAGATTCCCCCTTAAAAACAAACGGTTTCCGTTTTACCCGACATTTTTCAGCCACAAGAATACTTTTTAGTTTATCAACAGCCACAGGCACTTCATCATTGACAACAACGTAATCATACTCACTCACATATTCCAACTCCTGAATTGCCGTGGCTAATCGCTTCTGAATGACTTCTTCTGTCTCTGTCCCACGTTTGTGAATGCGTTCAGAGAGAACATCTAAAGAAGGTGGTATGATAAAGGTAAATACTCCTTGGGCAAACCGCTTTTTGATTTGCAATGCGCCTTGTATTTCAATTTCTAATATAACATCTATGCCCTCCTGAAGTGCTTGCTCGACAGCAAACCGTGGAGTTCCATAATAATTGTCGCAGAATCTAGCCCATTCTAATAGCTCGTCTGCGGTGATCATTGATTCAACTTCTTCCTGTGAGCGGAAATAATAATGAACTCCATCCACTTCACCGGGACGCGGAGACCGAGTTGTCATTGAAACAGAATATTTTAAGTCGGGCATTTGACGAAGCAATTCTTGACACAGCGTTCCTTTGCCCGCTCCAGAAGGGCCAGATAGTACGATTAGTAAACCTTGACTCTTTTCCACGCTACACCCCTAATCAGCCGGATCTTCCGCATGTGTGCTAGGCTCTTTGCTGGAAAGACGATGAGCCACCGTTTCGGGTTGAACTGCAGACAGAATCACATGATGACTGTCACAAATAATCACAGCACGCGTACGCCGACCATAAGTTGCATCTATAAGCATGCCCGCATCCCGCGCCTCCTGGATAATACGTTTAATCGGAGCGGATTCCGGGCTAACAATGGAGATAATTCGATTGGCAGATACAATATTGCCGAACCCAATATTTATGAGTTTAATGTCCAAGATGAATCCTCCATTACTCTAAATTTTGAATTTGTTCGCGTATCTTTTCTAATTCGCTTTTAACACTGACCACCCATTGCCCAATCTCTAAATCATTTGACTTTGATCCAATGGTATTTATCTCTCGATTCAATTCCTGAACCAAGAAATCCAATTTACGTCCCACTGGCTCGCAACTACGCAAAGCTTCACGACATTGAGCTACATGACTATCAAAACGTACTAACTCTTCAGTAATTGATGTACGTTCTGCAAAATAAACCACTTCATTCGCTAGTCTTGCCGCATCCAACTCAACCTCACCTAAAAGCGTTTGAATGCGTTCCTGCAGACGTTCTTGGTAGTCTTTTATGACATTAGGTGTACGCTCAGCAATCGTCTGTAGAAACTTAGTAATAAGATCAAGTCTATGTAATAGATCAATCGTTAACTTTTCTCCTTCAGTACGACGCATTTGCCCAAAGCCCTCGGTGGCCTTCATGAGTGCCGAAGCACATGCCTCCCATAAAGCATCAAGCTCAATTTCAGGCTCTTCAACAGTCAGAACCTCCGGAAAAGTCACTAGACGGTAAATATCCACCTCATACTCGGTATTTAGAGCTAATGCAAGGTCCTTCAATGACTTATCATACGACAGCGCTAATTCTTTGTCAACCTTCACCAATCTCTTTCGTCCTTCGGTTTCCGCCACATTGACATATACTTCAATTCGTCCACGCTGAAATTTTCCATGCAAAGCTTTACGAATTCTTTCCTCAAAACTTATTAAATTACGCGGAGTTCTTACAACAATCTCCAAGAAACGGTGGTTGACGGATTTAAGTTCTACAGAAAACTGATAACCGTTTCCACTCGCCTCTCCCCGCCCAAATCCCGTCATACTATTTGCCACATGCCACCCGATTTTACAACCAATAATCGGGTCGTTCACCCCTTTATTTTTTATTTACATACCTTAACCTAAAACTGTTAAT
>JAUZPJ010000156.1 GCA_030706025.1 Bacillota bacterium
TAAAACGTTTACCGACCTCATGGAGCAAACTATCCCCTGCGGCATGGCCAAGCGTGTCATTCACGAGCTTGAACCCATCTAGGTCAATAAATAAGATCGCTATATTCTCCTGTTCGCTGCACGTGTATGAAATAGCCTCGTTAACGCGCTCTTTAAATAATTGGCGATTGGGTAAGTCTGTTAGCGCATCATGTTGGGCCTGGTGTGACAAGCGACGCAAAAGCTCCCGTTTTTCACTGACATCGTGAAAGACAAGGACCGCTCCTATCACCTGTCCATCTCGATTGCGGATAGGAGCAGCGGAATCATCAATATAAAATAACTGTCGTCCATCCCGATGCCTAAGTACAGCATGATTGGACAATTCAACCACGCGATCCTCCATAAGGCATTGCCAAACCGGTTGAGCCATGGGCTCTCCAGATCTCTCATGAAAAATGTCAAACACATTCTCGATCCTCAATCCCTGGGCTTCCTCATTCCGCCAACCGGTAACCCTCTCTGCAACCGGATTTAGATAGGTGACATTCCCGTCAACATCTGTCGTGAGTACAGCATCACCAATAGAAGCCAAGGTCACCTGAGCACGTTCTTTTTCTTGCCAAAGCGCATTTTCGTTTAACACACGTTGACTTACTTCATCATACAAAAAGACAATTTTTCCTGTCGAAAGCTTATAAATGACCCCTTCGCTCCAACCTGTGGCACGTTGGTTTTTAAAAAAAACAGTCGGAAAACTAACCCTCTCTCCTGTGTGAAAAACCTGAAAGCAAAGTTTCATGATCCCCAATTCCTTGATTAGGGGAAAGACGTTGACCATTGAAGACCCAATCGCTTGCTTGCGAGAAATGTTTTCGACCCTCTCCGCAACGTGGTTAATATCCGTACAGATGAAGTCCTGCCCATCTTCCGATATCCTGAACACCACGACGGCACTGTTTATGGTTTCAAACATCTCCCGAAACTGTTCTTCACTTTCTCTTAAGGCCCTTTGGTTTGCCGCACGTTCACTTATATCCTGCTTCATGGCAACAAAGTGAGTGATCGTTTGGTCCTCTGCTTTCACTGGGGTGATGGTCATCTCTTCACTGTAAAGTATTCCGTCCACGCGGCGGTTTATCAGTTCTCCTCGCCAAGTTTGACCCGCCAAAACGGTTTCCCATAATTGTTCATAGAAGGCCTGATCCTGATACCCAGAACGAAGAAAGCGCATGGTCTGGCCCAACACTATTTTTTGCGTATAGCCTGTAAGCTTAAAAAAAGCGGGATTAGTCCAAATTATTTTTCCTTTTCCATCCGTAACGACGATGGCTTGGGTTGCAACGGCAAGACCTTCTGTTAGGGCGTGCGCCACCTGTAATTGAACTACATTCGTATTAAGATTGTCCAAAAAGGCCAAACCTCCCGACAGATAATATCTATTTATATTACTTTCATCATATAATGCTAAAATCCTTCATGAATCGCGTGGAGTTTTCTGATTTCTCCGTGGAAACTTCACTATAACAAAAAAACAGCTACCCTTACTGAGGTTAGCTGCATTTTATTTGGCAATTATCGTTAAATTGCGAGATCCTTTGTTTCAAACACCTTTTTGGTCAAGTACCAGAGCACCACGGAAGTAATACTAAGTCCTGTAATAGGCCATGCAGGGTCGGTTGTTCCCTCTAGCACTTCTTGCGGCTGAAACCATTGGAAGATGGAGAATCGTTTCATCCAAGATAATTTGTCACTGAGTCCTCCAGCAATATCTAAACCATAAAATGCTAATGTTAGGCCCGAGGCATAAGTTAAAGCTCGTTCTTTCTCGACGAACAATGCCGAAAAAAATAGACTATAAACTTCAACAAACGAGAAAAAGGCAACCCCTAAGAGTCCTAGACGCAAATACCGCCAATGATTAATTTCGATCCCCGAAAAATAAGTCCCCAAATATAACCCGATAATTGTAACAGCAACTAGAATAATGTTCGTGCTAATCATGACTCCTGTTTGAGTGGATAGAACTTCACCCCGTGGCACTGGAGTTGACAGAAGAAAAGCTAACGAACCGTCATCCACCATTTTTGCTAGTAACTCATTTGCAGCTTCTATTCCATACAAAGCCATGATCATTACCCAGATTCTCGCTAAAAACTGGCCCGATATAAAAGCCTCAAATGTATCAGTTCGCGCATTTTCTGAAACCCCAAACACGGTTTTCACCGTCGAAGGTATTGATTCCGCGATCTCTATAACCGCAGGATTTTTGGCAATCACAGGATAAACCCAGGTTAAGAGCCCTTCATAAAGTAGAATCCCTGTTGAAATAGCAGCTACTTTCTTTCGATACTGCTTAAACATCGCCCTGAACAATGCCCTATTCATACTCACCCCACCTTTAGTGTGTTAACAGATTCCCCTCGCCTTGTGGGCTATTATATATTTATGGAACTTCCCCCCGAAGGTGCATTGCAGGCAGCTGAGTAATAAAAGAGGGTTTAGACCGTGCATGAAAGCACGCCTAAACCCTAAACACGATTCTGCGAACTATGAAATTGGTTCAATTTCCTTGGGCTGAATATTTTCTTGCTAAATTCATCCGTTGAATGTGACATTGAAAGGAATTTCTTGACTTTGTCAATATATCGACCCATTCTTCTCTCGAAAACAACGTTGCAATATGGGTTCTACCCTCCAACACAAGAAAATACTGACTGGGATAATCCGCCTCAATCACATCTAAAATTCCTTCCGGAAATTCCTGAACATATTTTCTTTTATTATGTGTCCTTTTATAATCCGCTAAATCATTCATAAAAATTCCTCACCAGCAGGTTGCATCTAATCATTAGCAACCTATTTTTCAGGATAATCGTGTTTTAAAATCGTCATAACTAAATTGTCGGATGATTTTAATGCCTTCTTCTCTGTTGTAACTTGCGATAGAAGGAAGATTCACTCCATTAAACATATTGTTCTTGACCATAGTATAGTGTGCCATGTCACAAAATACAAGCGGGTCACCCGGTTTTAATGGTTGTTTGAAAGAATAGTCGCCAATAATGTCTCCAGCAAGACAAGTAAGACCACCAAGTCTGTAGGTATATGGATATTCACCAGGGTTTCCAGCATCGACGATATTGGGTCTATAAGGCATTTCTAACACATCCGGCATGTGACAGGCTGCTGAAGTATCCAAAATGGCGATTTTCATGTCGTTATCCACTATATCAAGGACTCTAGCTATTAAGAATCCCGTGTTCAAAGCTACAGCCTCACCCGGTTCAAGGTAAATATCCACTCCGTATTTGTCCTGAAGAAATGTTATGGAACGAACCAAAGTTTCAATATCATAATCAGGTCTAGTGATGTGATGCCCCCCGCCCAAATTAAGCCATTTCATCGTTTTAATATAGTTGCCAAACTTTTGATCAACCACTTTAATTGTACGTTCCAAGGTATCCGAATTCTGCTCGCACATTGTATGAAAATGAAGTCCTTCAATTCCTTGAAGCTCTTCAGGTCGGAAATTAGCTAAAGTCACACCAAGTCTCGAGTTCTGATAGCAAGGATTATAGATAGGCGTCTCAATCTCCGAATATTCGGGATTGATGCGGATACCGCAGCTTATCTTTTTTGTTTTAACACTATTCACTTTGTCTTTGAATCTATGCCATTGATCAAAAGAATTAAACGTAATATGATCACAATTTCCTAGGATTTGATCAAATTCTCCCTCAATATAGGCAGGCGCATAAATATGAACTTCTTTCCCCATCTCTTCATAACCCAGCCTAGCTTCAAACAATGAGCTCGCTGTGACGCCTTTAAGATATCTGCCCACTAAAGGAAATACTGAGTACATAGAAAATCCTTTTAAGGCAAGAAGAATGTTGCATTCCGTACGTTGTTGTACGGAATGCAATATTTCAAGATTTCTAGTAAGAAGTCGTTCATCGACAATATAACAGGGTGACGGCAGGGAACTAATATCAAAGTCCATTAAAACACCTCAATCTAGGAGAGTTGGCGAGAAACTTTCTTGCCACGGTAAACCACAATTATTTAACGCTTCCATGAATGGATCAGGATCAAATTCTTCGACATTAAGTACGCCGGGTTTTTTCCAAATACCCTTGAGCATCAGCATTGCCCCAATCATGGCTGGAACCCCAGTGGTGTATGAAATAGCCTGCGAACCTACCTCCGCATAGCATTCTTGATGATCACAAACATTGTAAACATAATAGGTTCTGGGCTTGCCGTCTTTAATCCCTTGGATAATGCAGCCGATATTCGTTTTTCCTTTAGTTCTTGGTCCGAGAGAGGCTGGGTCAGGAAGCACTGCCTTTAAAAATTGTAAAGGAATAATCTCTTTACCCTCGAAATTTATGGGTTCAATTGATGTCATGCCGACATTTTCAAGGACACGTAAATGATTGAGATAATTGTCTGAGAATGTCATCCAAAATCTAATTCGCTTAATACCCTTGATATGAATAGCTAGGGACTCAAGCTCTTCATGGTACATTAGGTAAATGCTTTTTGGCCCTATCTCCGGAAGATCATAGATTTTCTTCATGGAAAGAGGGTCAGTTTCGACCCATGAACCGTTTTCATAGTATCTTCCGTTCGCCGTAATTTCACGAATATTAATTTCGGGGTTAAAATTCGTGGCAAAGGGATAGCCATGATCCCCAGCATTCGCATCGACTATATCAATCGAATGAATTTCATCAAAATAATGTTTTTGAGCATAGGCGCAAAAGACGCCGGTAACTCCCGGGTCAAAACCGCTTCCTAACAACGCGGTCAACCCCGCTTGTTTAAACTTTTCTTGGTACGCCCATTGCCACTTGTATTCAAATTTGGCAACATCGGGTGGTTCGTAATTTGCAGTATCGAGATAATCAACACCAGTAGCAAGGCAAGCATCCATAATGGTTAGATCCTGATATGGGAGTGCAAGGTTAATAACAATATCCGGCTTAAAACGATTGATTAATTCAATGATCTCATCGGTATTATCCGCATCAAGTTGAGCGGTTACGATTTTTGTACGACTTCCAACCAACTTGTTTTTAATCGCCTCACATTTTTCAATAGTTCTGCTAGCAATACAAATTTCTTCAAAGACGTCTGGATTTTGGCAACATTTATGAATAGCAACACTGGCTACCCCACCAGCGCCGATAATCAAAGCTTTACTCAATTCAATAACCTCCCAATCATTTTTCAACCATGCAAATTATACATAAACCACTCCAAATAATCAATTTATTACGACAAAAATTGAGTCCTTAACCTATAAAAGTCAGAACTCAGGCGCATTAACCACATATAAATGAAGGCGTATGTCCAACGCGATGCACACGATATACCTTTGGAGAACTCGATTACTGCAAGTGATCGAGAAAATACTTATAATATTTCTCATAATTCTTTACTTGAGCCGGCACGTTCCCATTTTGATAGTGAGCTATACTAAAAGCTACGAAACTATGAACATAAGCTGATGTTTTGAATAATTGCTTAAGAATTCGACGATTCGAAGCTGGCATGTTTTCTCTAGCAGCTTCGCGAAACGTTTCAGTTACAGCATAAAGAGTCAAACCAATTTCTTCGGTAGCCTTTTTGGTATACGCATAGATTTCGTCCAAATCATCTAATGTGTTAAAACCTGCCCCTATGCTATCTTGCAAGGCAAGGATATCTATCCCTGTATCCTTAAATACGTGTCGAATTGAATTTGACCAAAGGGCCAAGGTTATCGGCCCTGAGAGCCGAGCATTATAAAACGGTGCTATCATAATCGTTTTCGAACTATTCATCTTAATCGTATTGGCTATCTTTCGGAAGAATCGGTTTAGATTAACTTGTTGGTCATGACTTACAGCCATTAAAGGGTGAAATTCATGGGGAATATACCAACCGGCTAATGCTTGATGTTTACCATACATCTTGAAAATTTCCGTACCGATCGCTGAATTAACTTCAGCCTCATAGTCCAACCATCCTAACTCATGAGCGTCCATCGACCACCAGTCCTTGTTAAACCCCAGACCAATTCGGACATTCATGCCAACGCTATCAGCGGCTGACAAAGCCATTTCGACCATGTCAATACCATTACTTGAATATCCTTCCATTTTTGTAGGATACACAGCGTAATGTGATTTTGTATCAGCGATACTCTGAAGGATTATTTCATTAATGCCTATCTTTTGTAACATTCGATACTCTTCAATCCAGCGATCATAATCCCAATTTTGGCAATACCAATATTGGATGAAAGAGCTACTAAATGTCGGCCGAGACTTACGGACCCGCCCAAAAAAGTGACTGAGCCCTTTCCACCAATTGATAAGCACCCGCCATATCCTCATCTCTTTTCAACCCTTTTCAATGATATTTTCCTTCAACTCGAACCCAAATTCTTCACCTTACCGGATAGACATTTTCCTCTCTTCACTATATTCTATGAACAACTTGTCTGACATGCTAACGTTAAATTTTAATATATAAGATGGAGCAGCGTTTGAGGTTTAACTCACTCA
>JAUZPJ010000157.1 GCA_030706025.1 Bacillota bacterium
ACTTCCGAGGATCAACCCTTAGCTGAAAGCACCAGGAAGCTTAAGAAAAAGGATTTAGACAACGTCCTTGAAAAGGTTCAGGAATTGTCCGCTAAAAGTTCTAAGAGGCGAGACAAAAAGAACCCTGGAGAGGATCAGCCTGAAGACAAGAAAACAGGGAAACTAAAGAAGAAGGACCGGGAAGATATTATCGAAATGGTTAGGGATATCATCATGAAAAAAACCGAAGGTCGTCGGAATAAAGACAAGGATAAACCATCCGTGATGGATAAGGTTGAAGAAAAGCTTGCTGAGGTATTTACCGAAGGTAAAGGCGAGTAAAACGATCTGAAACTTACAATCGAACACATGAAGAGAAATACCCTCCTGAACAAGGGAGGGTATTTTAGTACAACAAAGCCCCTGCTTTTCAAGGCAGGGGCTGCGTTTTTTAGGTACTAGTCTTCCTTTTCAATTTTACGATATGACCCACTGTAAGTAGCTCTTTTGCTATATTCGTCTCCCCGTATGCTTCCTTCTAAACCGAATTCACCCATAAGCGCTTCCAGTTTCTCCTTAAGTACTTTGGCCTGTGAAGTGTCATCTGGGCCAGCGTTAATGTTGAAAATTACTCGCATGTAAAATCACTTCCTTTATTAACTTATTTCACCTTCCCTTGGGCAATGGAGGTAATTGCTTCTACATGGTATGTATGTGAGATTCATTATGTGCAAAGGATCTTTGTGATTATTTTTATTAGCCCAAACACAGTTTAACGGCCCAGGGAATAAATTGTTGGAGGAGAATTTACAACGTCGTAAAGGAGGAGAAAGGTTACATTATGAGAAAGCGGAGATATTTGGCCAAGATAGGTATTTTATTTCTATCTGTACTCTTAGTTTTTTCGGGAATTGGTTGTGGTACACAGGTTGACAATAGTAAAGATCCGATAAAAGTAGGTCTTCTCGTTCCCTACACTGGGGTTTTTACCAGCAATGGGGTCGATATTACCAGGGGCGTTGAATTGTACTTAAATGAAGTGGGCTATAAAGCGGGCGGTCGGGATATCAAACTAATTAAGGAAGACTCTCAGATGGATGGGCAAGTTGGTTTGCAGAAAACCCGACGCTTAGTTGAAAGCGAAAAAATTAATATTCTTGCTGGTGTTGTAAGTAGTACCGTTGCTTATGCTATTCGGGATTATGTGGTAGCCAATAAGGTGCCTTTCATCATCTCCAACGCTGGAGCTTGCGATTTGACAAGGGAAAAGGGCAGTGAGTACATTTTTCGTGTTTCCTTCTCGAATGGTCAATATGAATATCCCGAGGGAAACTATGTTTATAACAAGCTAAACGTACGCAAGGTCGTTGTCATGGCACCTGACTATGCAGCGGGTCATGAAAAGGCTGATGGGTTTATGGCAGGCTTCAAGGCACAAGGCGGCCAGATCGTTCAGGAAATTTATCCGAAACTTGGCACGACGGATTACGGTCCTTATTTAACCCAAATCAAAAATGCCGATGCGGTATGGGTTCACTTTTCAGCAGCAGATTCTATCAAGTTTGTCAAACAATATGCAGAATATGGCCTAAAGAACAAACTCCCCTTATTGAGTTCCGGTGATCTTGTTGATGAGTCGTCTCTTCTTGGCCAAGGGGATTCTGCGATTGGGATCATAAGTGCTCTACACTATAGTGCTGCTTTGACGAATCCAGAAAACCAGAAATTTGTTAAAGACTATACAGCTAAATACGGGGAAGGGCCAAATATGTTTGCTGAACAGGGGTATGTGACTGCTAAAGTTATTGTGAAAGGGATAGAAGCTGCCGGTGGGAAGGTCTCAGATTCAAAACTGCTGTTAGATTCCATTAGAAAGGTGCAATTTGACGCACCTAGAGGCCCATTCAAGTTTGATGCCAAAACGCAGAATGTAATCTTCAATACCTATATTCGCAAGACCGAGAAAATTAACGGGAAATTAGTAAACACAGTCGTAGAAACGATACCCAATACGGCAGACGACTGGTATAAAGGCAAATAGGTTCAAGTAACAGATTGTGACCAATTATTGGGAGGGAAAGTTAATGGAGCTGTCTGAAATTGTCATACAAACCCTTAATGGAATTTCCTATGGGCTGTTACTCTTTTTATTAGCTGCAGGCCTTTCCCTCATTTTTGGTTTAATGGGCATTATCAACCTGGCACATGGTTCCTATTATACACTGGGGGCTTATGTTGGGCTTGTTATAATCCAGATGACAGGTAATTTTTTTGTGGGGTTGATGGGGGCAGCAGTCGTTTTAGCCCTTCTTGGAATTGTGATGGAACGATTCTTTTTTCGCAAGTTGTACAAACGGGAATTAGATCAAGTGCTTCTAACATTTGGTTTCGCCTATCTGTTCATGGATATTAACAAATGGATATGGGGAGGAGTACCTCGCTCACTCCCTAAGCCTACCTTTTTAGAGGGGTCTATAAGTATTCTCGGTGAGGCTTTTCCGATTTACCGGTTCGGGATTATTGTAATCGGTTTAGGTATAGCGGTTCTTCTCTGGCTTTTCTTAGAGAAGACTCGGACTGGAGTCATTATCAGAGCTGGTGTTGACGATAAGGAAATGGTTAGCGGACTGGGAATAAACATAAAGTTGTACTTTTCTGGAATATTCGCCCTGGGGGCCTTTTTAGCTGCCATAGGCGGAGTGATTGGGGGGCCGATCATAGGGGCCTACCCAGGTTTAGACTTTGAAATTCTCGTTCTTGCTCTTGCTGTTGTGGTGGTTGGTGGCCTTGGGACTTTAAAAGGGGCGTTCTGGGGCAGTCTGTTGATTGGTTTTGCTGAAACCTTTGGGAAAGCCATTTTCCCGGACTTCGCTATGTTTACCATATATGTGACGATGGCTTTAATCTTGATCTTTAAACCATCGGGTTTGCTGGGGAAGGAGGAATCCTAGTGCACCGAATGTTGACGAAATATCCCATCTGGGGAGGACTTCTACTCCTTGCCTTATTTATATTGCCTTTATTGTTATCCCCATATGGTCTGAGTCTTCTGACCCAAGTGCTTATCTTTGGTCTTTTTGCCATGAGTCTAGATCTTTTAATGGGCTATACGGGGTTGGTCTCGTTTAACCATGCCACATATTTTGGAGTTGGAGCATATACTGTAGCCATCCTTGCTGGCTTAGGTTTAAACAACTTTTGGCTTTCACTTGTTTTGGGGATTTCTATTCCAGTACTCTTGGCCCTCTTACTGGGTTTATTGGTTTTAAGGAGTAGTGGACCATATTTCTTGATGATTACTCTAGCTTTTGGCCAAATGATTTTTGCATTAGCCTGGAGATGGCGAACTATTACCGGAGGAGACGATGGCTTAGCGGGAATCCCAAGGCCAGACTTGGGGTTGCCCATGTCTATGTGGAAAGCGCAAAATTTCTATTACCTGGTGCTCGTCTTTTTTGCCTTTGCATGTTTGATTCTGTGGAAATTTATCCATTCCAGACTGGGAAAGGCTATTGTCGGGGTACGGGAAAGTGAGACGCGAATGCAGGCCTTGGGCCATAATACATGGGGCTTAAAATATCTGTCCTATATTGTTGCAGGTGGGTTTGCCGGCTTAGCTGGGGTATTTTATGTCTACTTTAACGGTTTCATCAGTCCACAAGAACTCAATTGGACAATGTCAGGGCAGGTTATTCTCATGGTGATTATTGGAGGAGCTGGAACTCTTTTTGGACCAGTAGTAGGAGCAGGAATGATTATTATCCTGCAAAACCTGATCAGTTCACATACAGAGCGTTGGCCTATTTCAATGGGGATTATTTTTATTCTTTGCGTAATGTATTTGAGGGATGGAGTTGTAGGTTCTGCTCTAAAACTAAGGAAAAAGGGTCGGGGAAATTTATGAAAGCATTAGAAACAAAAAGCCTGACTAAACATTTTGGAGGGCTAGCCGTGCTGCAGGACATTTCGATGACGGTCGAAGTGGGGGAGAGACGAGCTATTATCGGTCCGAACGGAGCGGGTAAAACCACTTTTTTTAATACAATAAGCGGGGTAATAAAGCCCAATGCCGGAGAAATTTTTGTCTTTGGCGATAAGGTCACTCAACTACCTCCTTTTCGTCGGGCTCGATTGGGCCTCGCTAGGACCTTTCAGCAAAATAACCTTTTCGTTAATCTAAGTCTTTTGGATAACATCAATCTTGCCATGCCGCCCAATCAGGCTAAAATGACGCCAAGGGACTTCTTAGACAATTGGGGTTGGTGGGACAAAAGCACTATCCCTGTAAAGGAATTTTCGTATGGTGAACAAAGACAAGTTGAGCTGCTTTTGGCCTTAGCACAATCACCCCGTTTGCTTTTATTGGATGAACCTACGGCAGGAATGTCGTCGGTAGAAACCAACAAGATTACAACGATGATACGCAATCTTTCCAGAGAGATCACGGTCTTAATCATCGAACATGATATGGACGTTGTTTTTGATTTCGCGGATCGGATTACGGTTTTGAATTATGGAAGAGTTTTATTTGAAGGAGCAAAAGACGAAGTAAGATCTGATGAGCGTGTGAAAGAAGTCTATCTCGGTTCGGTTGATTAAGGAGGGTGGGCCTTTATGCTTAGGTTAAATGAAGTTCATGCTCATTATGGTGAGAGTCATATACTTCATGGGGTTTCTATGAAAGTTGAGAAAGGATCTGTCGTCGCCTTGCTTGGTCGTAACGGAATGGGCAAGACTACGACAATTCACGCTATTATTGGATTTAACCCTCCAACTAAGGGAGAAATCTTATTTAATGGAACAAACATTAATGGGTTTCCACCCAATAAGATTTCTCGAATGGGAATGGCTTTAGTTCCTCAAGGACGACGAATTTTCCGTTCCTTAACGGTGAAAGAGAATCTTATCCTAGGATTCCGAAATAACAAAATTAAGGATAATCACAATCTCGAACGAATTTATGAGTTATTTCCCGTTTTACAGGAACGAGCTAAGCAGCTAGGGAGGAACTTGAGCGGAGGAGAACAACAAATGTTGGCCATCGCTCGAGCTTTGATGACCGAGCCTGAAATGATTTTAATGGATGAACCTTTTGAGGGATTAGCACCGACGATTATTAAAGATATAGGCCTTAAAATTGAGGAACTAAAAAATTCAGGATTATCAATTTTACTGGTGGAACAGAATATCCACTTCGCAGCCAAAATAGCGGATTATCTCTACATCATGAACAAAGGGGAAATTGTATATGGTGGGACGCCGGAGCAGTTTCACTCTGAAGAAGATCAATGGAAACGGTTTATTGAGATCTAGTATGTATTAGGAGGTTCGAGATGACGAATAGTAACAAGTCAAGCAAACAAGAACTGTGGTCTATGAGTGTGAAGTATCATGAACTTGCTCTCAATGGTGACAAAGAAGCTACTAAGAAGGCCTATGAACTCTTCAAACAGATTCATGAGCTAGCTCCCCAGGATCAACGAGCTGCAGCATATTTAGGTAGTGCAACTGCTCTTTTAGGAAAGAATGCCATAGACCCTAATGAACGACTAAAATTGGTTCTTAAGGGTCTCAAGACATTAGATAACGCAGTCACTAAGGATCCAGAAGACATTGAAATTCGCACCTTAAGAGCATATGTCAGTTTCAATCTCCCCGAAATGTTTTTTCATCGAACTACTTCAGCTGTGGGAGACTTTAAGCACTTGGTTCTTCGCTATGAACAAGACAAGAGCATTTTCACTGAAAACTTTTACTGGCAAATCCTCTATGATTTAGGTGTAGCCTATAAAAGACTTGGAAAGAAAAACGAAGCAAAAGAAACTTGGGATAACCTTTTACAAGTCACAAATGACCCAAAATACAAAGACCTTATCAAATAAATAGCAAGGACAAATGCAAGCTTGGGGACGGTTCTCGAACTTGCATTTTTTATATTCTTAAACTAATCCCAACCTTGTACGGCAATTATTTGCGTCACAAGATGCACATAGAGAATGTTTATGGAATACACTAATTCGAGTGAATGAAACGACAGTTTTCGAGATTTTCTATGATAGGAGCGAAGCAAATTGGTATCAAAAAAGGAAGGTCAAAAATACGAGGTTTGGTTTGATGGACGGCAACTCTCTTTAGAGAATCAAGATACTTGGGGTTTAATTAACAATTCGGCCATAAATAAAGTCATTCTTACCAAGAATCAACGGCAAGAGGGTAATTATCCTTTAAAAACGGAGTTTATTACACAAGTTTCTGCCCGAGAAGATTTAGAGGATATTAACAGCGCAGAAACAGTGTTGTCTAGCGATTTGGATCTTTTGGAGTTAGCACAAAAAAACGGGTTTAAAACGTGTGCTCTATTTAATATTGAAGGACGAGAAGCGTTGGAATCAGCTTGGCAGCATGCTAAAGATTATGATTATATTCTCGTGGATTTCGACTTACCAACGAATATTCCCTTGGAACTCATTATAGCCCGCCTTCAAAACAGTAAGACGATCATCTTGAAAAGTGTGACAACCTTAAGCGAACTGGAAGTGGC
>JAUZPJ010000158.1 GCA_030706025.1 Bacillota bacterium
ATATTGGTTGGCAGCTCGGCGATACTCTCCACGGAGACTATCGTAACAATGCTGAACACGGTAGTCACGACCTTCAGTGTCGTTCACATGGATTACATCTATGTAATTCACTATGGTAAAAAGTTTACATTTATACAAAAAGCAGTTTCACTCTATGAGGCTTTTCGTATTCCTATTATGTGATACTAAAATTCCGCGACCGCGATCTCAGATCCTCTATTACACCTTCCGTTAATCTTTTCAGTAGAACTAAGATATGAAATAATTTACAAGAGGAAAAAAGGATGCATTTGTCGAATAGCATGAAGTTAGAAAAAGTTAATTAAATGTAGGGGAATGGTGTATTTTTGTCACGTTTAGATGATGATTTGGCTTATCACAACTCGAAGATAGAAACTGCGAATGTCATGGGGCCTACAACTGAATTTTGGCGAACTATCATGGGATCTAGATTAGTTCGGCCTTTGGACAACACCTTAGTCCCTTTTTTTACGCTTATAGCTATTGTGCTTAAGTCTGTAATTTTCCTAGGTCTTATTAATAACAATAACGCTACCAAGATCAGTCTTTTTAAAGCTTTTTACAGTTTTAGTGCCAGACCTTCAATGATTATTTACACCTCTTTTGCTGTAATAATTTTAAGCCTTTCCTACTTATTCAAAGGTAGAACTCGCTTTTGGTTTCTCATTATTTGTAACTTCCTATTTTCCTTGCTGCTTCTGGCGGATTTAATGTATTATCGCGGTTTTGGCGGTTTTATCTCGCCGTATTTATTAAGCCAAACAACGAATCTCGACAATCTTTATAGTAGTATCTTTTCCATGATGCGTTCTGTCGATCTGCTGTTTTTTATCGACCTATTTATTTTTGTGGGGATTGGACTAAAATTTAAGAAGTTTCAGTCCAAAACTAAAAGAAACGCAGCAACTATGTTAATTCTTTTCGGACTTTCTATTTCCTATATTTATTATCAACACATTCAACTAGATATTAAAGGTAATGGTGGGGACATGCTATTTAGAGTTTGTTGGTCTCCCAATCAGACAATGTCAAATCTCTCACCTCTAGGCTACCATGCCTTTGACATTTATAACTATTATGAGAATCGTCAGGTTGAAAAATTAACACCCGTTGAAGATCAAGAAATTAAAAACTGGTTTGCGCAAAAGCAGGAAAATCTGCCCCCTAATCAATATAGCGGTATCTTTAAGGGACAAAATTTAATCGTTATTCAAGTGGAATCACTCGAGAATTTTGTTATCAATCAAAAAGTCAACGGTCAACAAATTACTCCTAATTTGAACAAGCTATTAGCGAACAGCCTTTACTTTTCTAATTTTTATGAACAAGTCTATAATGGAACTAGTTCTGATGCTGATTTGCTTACCAATACTTCTGTCTATCCGATTCGATCAGGCGCTACTTTTTTCCGTTATCCTAATAATACCTATAATTCATTACCTAAATTACTTCATGGGACAGGGTATAGTACATTAGCTATTCATCCGGATAAAGGTTCTTATTGGAACTGGATGCCCGCCTTAACAGCTATAGGCTTTGAAAAGACAATGGACGTTTCTCGTTTTAATGCAGACGAAAAGATCGGTTTGGGAATTAGCGATGGCAGTTATTTAAATCAAATTGTCCCGATCATCGAGAGTGAAAAACAGCCTTTCTATAATTTTATGGTTACTTTGACAAGCCATAACCCTTTTGACTTACCCAACCAATACCGAAAG
This sequence comes from Bacillota bacterium, assembly GCA_030706025.1. Lineage (GTDB taxonomy): Bacteria > Bacillota > Desulfitobacteriia > Desulfitobacteriales > Desulfitobacteriaceae > Desulfosporosinus. Next base: position 1,740 of record JAUZPJ010000158.1, read on the forward strand.
CTTGCATTAAGTGACGATTTGAACAAGACAAAATTAGGTGGATATTTCCAAAGTATTAACTATACCGATGAACAAATAGGGAACTTTTTAAGTAAGCTTGATAATAGCGGAGTATTGGATAATTCTGTTGTCGTAATCTATGGGGACCATACTGGGGTGCATAAGTATTACAATGATGAAGTAAAACAAGTTCAGCCTCAGGAAGGCTGGTGGCTTGATGATAGTAAACGAATACCGCTTATAATTTATCATAAGGGTATGAATGGACAGGAGATTAAGACAACAGGCGGCCAGATTGATACCCTGCCCACGATTGCTTCACTGATGGGTATTGATAAGAATCGTTATAAAAATACCGCATTCGGGCGTAATCTGCTCAATACTAATGAGGATTTTGCGGTACTAGCCAATATGCAATATGTTGGAAAAGCATCTACTAAACAAGAAGAAGAAAATCGGGCCAAGGGGATCGATTTGGCAGATCTTATCATTCGAAAAAATTACTTTAAAGAAAAAGGGGTTAAGTAAAATAATATCGAATATTATACAATCGAAAAAGGTTTTGACTAATTTTGACGAAGCAGACAATGTTCTGGTTATTAGTAAATGTTAGAAATGGTGGTGACTCGCTGTGAGTGAAAAACAGCGCATGATTCAAGAGTACGTACCAGGTAAACAGGTAACAATGGCTCACATTATCCCAAATCCACAAGGAGATATTCATGAACGGTTGGGTATCGTTACTAAAGGGGCGATTGGGATTATGACAATAACCCCGAGCGAGGCGGCCATTATTGCGGCTGATGCAGCAACAAAAGCTGGAGATATTGAACTGGGATTTTTAGATCGTTTTACCGGTTCACTAGTAATTACTGGGGATGTTTCCAGTGTTGAGGCTGCGTTAAGATCTGCAGTAAATACGTTAGTGAATATCCTAGGATTTACACCGGCTGAGGTGACAAGAAGTTGAGAACTAAAATATTGCTTATTGGGGGAATAGGTGCCGGTAAGACCTCTTTAAAGCAAATGATTATGAATGAACAAGTAAGTTATCGAAAGACACAGATGCTGGACTATTCTCAAGTCTTTATTGATTGTCCAGGAGAATATCTTGAAATTCCTCGCTATTACCATGTCTTAATCGATGCCAGTCATCAAGTGTCTGAAATCTGGGCCCTTCAAGATGCTACTAAACCACGAACATTTTACCCTCCCAAATTTGCCAAGGTATTTAATAAACCCATTATGGGAATTATTACGAAAGTGGATTTACCGAATGCGAATCTGGAACAAGCGACTAAATATTTAACTTATGCAGGAATTACTGAACCGTTCTTTCAAACGTCCATTTTGACTAGGCAGGGATATGATCCATTGCGCATGCGTATGGAGGCATTGAATGGACAACAAAGCGATTAAGGAATTATGCCTTGAGTATACAAATCTCTCTGAGGATGATATTAAAAAACTGGAAACAATAGCTTCACAAATTCCCTATACATCAGAACTCACAGGGACTGACATCTTTATTGATGCCCCGTTAAAAGACGGTATTGATGCAGTGGTGTTGGCATGGGCCCACCCACAGAATCGGTCGTTGTATGGTCATAGTGTCGTGGGAGAATTGGCCTTTTCCACGAGCGAACCGGCAGTTTATCGTACGTTTAAAACTGGCCTAACGAGCCAGAATGTGCGCGGGGTAAGCCAAGAAGGGATACCTATTGAACAAACAGTGGTTCCAATTCGCAATGAAGCTAATGACGTGATTGGTGTTCTGATTATGGAACGAGATATTTCCGAAGAACTGCGTCAGGAAGAGCAAGTGGAGTTTTTGACTCAAACAGCCGAACGTTTGAGTAATACCTTAATGTATCTATCAACAACAGGATCACAGTTTGAAGATTGGGTTGGAAATGGCCTTTTTGTTCTCAATAAAAATAATAAAATAACCTATGTCAATAAGATTGCGGCTCGTATTTATGAAGAAGTTTACGGATTTGAAGCATCAGGGAATGATTTTTATCTTTCAATGCTGGATTGTACGACTTTGGATGAACTTCTTGATCATTTGAAAAACCCAGTAGAGTTTTGTCTTAATCAAAAGAACTATTTTTTTCAGGCTTTTCCGTTGGTGACTTACGGGGAGTTGAGTGGTTGCGTTATTTCATTTCGAGATATAACTGACCTTCGGAAAAAAGAACAAGAACTTCACGCACAAAGTAATATTATTCGCGAGATTCATCATCGTGTAAAAAATAATCTACAAAATGTTGCTGCTTTACTTCGTCTTCAAATGAGACGTTCGGACTTAGATGTAATAAAAACGGAATTTTTGGCAAGCATTAACCGAATCATATCCATTGCCATGGTACACGATGTTTTTGCCTGCCAAACCTGTGACACTGTTGATTTAAGGGAGCTTTCCCAACGGATACTCAAAGGATTATTAGAAAGCTCCGTTTTACCAGAGCAAACTATTCAGACCCAAATTACGGGACAATCTGTTCTTTTGTCTAGTTCACAGGCAGTGCCTTTGGCCTTAGTTATAAATGAGCTCCTGACCAACAGCTTTAAGCATGGTATCAAATGCTTGGACAAAGGTTTGATTATTCTTAAGTTAGCGGAAAATGAAGGGCAAATCCAACTTTCTGTGTGGGACAACGGACCAGAACCACACGTTCCCTTTGATAGTATGAAACAACGACGTTTGGGCTTGCAAATTGTAGATTCATTAGTTAGTGATCAATTGTGCGGAAAATTTGATATGAATCGTATTGAAGGTATGACATGTGTTACGGTATGCTTTCCAAAAGATAATTCGGAGGAATTGTCATGAGTGTACTATCTATTTTAATTGCGGACGACGAGGTTTTGACTCGATTGGATATTAAAGAAATGTTACAAGGGGCTGGACATATCGTCTGCGGTGAAGCGAACAACGGTTCAAAAGCTGTTGAATTGGCAAAATCATTAGCTCCGGATTTGGCAATTCTTGATGTAAAGATGCCAGATTTAGATGGTCTTGATGCGGCTAAAATCATTCATTCCATGAATATTCCCGTGTTGTTGCTTACAGCCTATAGTCAACCAAACTTTATCAATCGTGCCGAGAAAGTCAGTGTTTATGGATACCTTGTTAAACCTATTACTGAGAAAGATTTATTGCCGGCGATCCAAATAGCTTATGCCCGATGGAGAGAGATGCAAGATGTTCGAATAAAGTTAGAAACAACACAATTACAATTGCAAAGCCAAAAGTTAATAGCCCGTGCCCGCGCCATACTTGCTGAACGGGAAAAGGTGAGTAACAACGAGGCACATCAATTGCTGATCCGTCAGGCTATGAATCTCAGAATAACAGTCGTTAAGCTAGCAGCTCAAATCGTCAATGAACTCAAGTAGTCAAACTTTATATAATAACAATAAAAAGTTTTATATTTCTACAAAATGTTTCATTTTCTTGAAGGAAAATATAAAGATATCGCGAATAATAGAAATGTAAGTTATTAATCGTTCACCTCCAAAGAGGTCAGTTCTTACAAAGGAACAGTGGGCAATAAGGCCCTTTATCACACCCTGAATTACTAGGGTGTGATAAAGGGCCTTTAATTTATGTCATGAATGGAGGGTAGTTGTTAAGAGTGATTGGTATGTAAATGCTAACATTTAAACACAAAAGGGGGATTTATGTGGCTACTGAAACTAAACTTGTGAATCAAGACGAACATTTATCCAGAGTGTTAAAACCAATTCATTTATGGTCACTTGCCGTTGGCTTAGTAATCTCGGGAAACTATTTTGGATGGAGCTATGGCTTCGGAGCAGGTGGACCTATGGGATTAGCCATTGCTTTAATCCCTGTTACGATCTTTTACGTTACATTTATTTTATCCTACTCCGAGCTTGCCACAGCCATACCTCATGCAGGTGGACCTTCAGCCTATGCACGCAGAGCTTTGGGACCGTTTTGGGGTTATATCAATGGTATTAGTTGCTTAATTGAGTTTGTCTTCGCTCCTCCTGCCATTGCACTTGCTGTCGGTGGGTATATTCACTTTCTTATTCCGCCAGTTCCAGCGATGGTAGCCACGGTTATCGCTTTCTTATTCTTTATTTTTGTAAATTACTTAGGAATGAGAACTTCCGCTACGGTAGAATTAGTCGTCACAATCATAGCTCTTATCGGTCTTGCTATTTACTGGGTTACAGCAGCCCCTCATTTTTCGATGGCTCGAGTTATGTCAGATCCGATCCTTCCTTTTGGTACAAAAGGAATCATGGCTGCAGTACCCTTCGCCATCTGGTTCTATTTAGCTATTGAAGGTGGAGCTATGGCGGCTGAAGAAATGGTAAATCCACAGAAAGACATTCCTAAGGGTTTTCTTAGTGGTATGGGGACGTTAATGATCATGGGTTTCTTAACTCTCTTCCTAACCGCAGGTATTGCAGATTATAACTTGGTCACGGCAGTTGACTTTCCGTTACCGATTGCTTTGGCACAAGTCTTTGGCCAGAATAGCACTATTGTAGTTTTGGTTAATATCATTGGTTTGTTCGGTCTGATTGCTTCCCTCCATGGAATTATCGTAGGGTATTCTCGTCAGGCCTATGCAATGGCACGGACTGGTTATTTGCCTAAGTTCCTGGCTCGCGTTGATTCAAAACATCATACACCGATCTGGGCATTGTTGCTTCCAGGGCTCGTTGGAAT
>JAUZPJ010000159.1 GCA_030706025.1 Bacillota bacterium
ACACCGTTAGGGTCTTCTCAAAATCCAGAATGTCAAATCGACGCGATTGCCCAGTCTTGGTCTGTTCTTTCTGGTGCAGCCAAATCATCTCGGGCCAAAGATGCTATGTTAGCATTAGAACATTATTTATGGCGCAAAGAAGATGGACTTCTCCTTTTATTGACGCCCCCTTTTAATAGATTTGTGCCAGATCCGGGATACATTAAGGGGTATGTTCCTGGAGTTCGTGAAAACGGCGGACAATATACACACGGGGCAATTTGGGCCATTTTAGCTTACACTAGTTTAGGGGAAGGGGACAAGGCGTCGGAACTATTTCAGATGTTAAGCCCGATTAATCATGCTCGTACTGAACATGAAGTGAATCGCTATAAAGTAGAACCCTATGTAATGGCGGCTGATGTTTATGCTACACACCCTCATGTGGGCAGAGGAGGATGGACGTGGTATACTGGAGCAGCCGGATGGATGTATCAAGCCGGGCTTGAGGGGATTCTAGGTTTTAAACGTCAAGGGGATGAATTAGTCTTGAAACCTTGCATACCAAGCCGTTGGGCGGGTTTTCGCTTAACTTATATCTATCAAACAACGCAATACCTAATTGTGGTTGAAAATCCAATGGGCAGAACGACTGGTTGCGATAAAGTTATGTTAGATGGAGAGGTTTTACAGAGGCCGGTTATTTTGTTAAAAGATGACGGTCTAGTTCATACAATTCGTTTAGAACTTTAATAGTTCCCCCCTTGATACTCCAAACAGAATGGGTATTGTCTTAGTATATGGAGAGGGGATTATAAATGGATTTTTATCGGGCATTATCGGAATACTACGATGAAATTTTCCCGTTAAAGAAGGCACAAAAAGAATTCCTGCAAGACTATATAAAACGTGAATCGCTGTCGTCGATATTAGATATCGGTTGTGGCACGGGGACGTTTGCCTTGGAGTTAAGTCAAAACGGTGTAAATGTACTTGGAGTGGATTTAAGTGAAGAAATGGTTGAGATTTCTAAAAGAAAGGCGTTGGAAAAAGATAGCATCGCTTCGTTTTCTGTCGCGGACATGCGGGACCTTAGTGATATTAAGGAGCAGTTTGATGGTATAGTTTGCCTGGGAAATACCTTAGCCCATGTGTTAGGGGAAAATGATCTAAAACAGGTATTGACTCAATTTAGGGATAGGGGTAACCACCTCTTATTACAAATTGTGAACTACGACAGGATATTAGCGAAACAAGTAAAAGAACTCCCCATAATAAAGACTTCGAACCTAACCTTTTATAGATCCTATATGTATAGACTAGATGGGAGAATCGACTTTTCTATGAAAATTGAGTTTCCAGACACAAATGAGGTTGTATCCGGGGTTAATCTGCTTTTTCCTTTAAAGCTCGATATCCTGAAAAGTGCATTACTAGATACCGGCTGGGAAATATCGGGTATATGGGGTAACTTTGACCACGAACCCTGGACTAAGGATTCTCCCGCCACTGTTATAGAAGCTAAGTGTGTGTCTAGGTAATTTAATGCCGCTTTGTTCTTTGAGATGCTATTCTAGCAGCAGAGGGTATTTAAAGTCTCAAAAAGCCAGTAACCTTATCACTATAAGGCACTGGCTTTTTATCCATGTTTTAGGCTATTCCATTAAGCATGTCGAATATTACCTCGCGCTCTCCAACCGTTAAAATGGCTATAAGTTTTAGCTTAGAGAAAACGGTGTATACGACCCGATATTCTTTTGATCCGCTGCGGAATGAAACCCTGTACGTTTCGTAATATGGTCCTCTGAGCCGTTTGAACGCTAAGGGATCTTGTTCTAATGCCTCAAAAACTGCTGGGATTTCTTTTAGCACTTCTTCCCGTAGGATCATTAAATCATGGATGCTTCGTGTAGTTAGCATGACGTCATAGGTCCCTTGAGCGGCCCGTTGAATGCCCAGGGATGCTAAGGCCTGAGTTTCCCACCACTTAATAGATTGACCGTTTTTATGTGCTCTATGAGCTTCTTCAGACAAGCGATCTAGTATTGTACTTAATTTAATTTTGTGCTCTAGAAGTTTGCTTTTTAAACAATCACCAGTACACCCATTAGCAAGCAAATCGCTGATAATAAGATCTTCAAAGAAATCTGAAAGAGGTCGGGCTGATCGTTCGGCTGTATGGACAAAAACTTTACCTTCGGAATCAACACATAGATCTAACGTATCCTCCGCAACCAGTCCGAAGAGTTTGCGCAGTTCCAATGGCAAAACGATTTCCCCTTCTGCGCCAACTTTTACCCGATAAATCTCCATAGATACTCCCCCTTTATTTGTTAGTGTCCAACAGGTATCTCAGGACGTTGCGTACACGTTCATGCTATATATAAAGATTTCAACAAGTTTTTGAATTATCCTGCTTACCTTAAGCAAATATTTCGACAATTCAGTTCATATAATATCTATTTATGACGTTTCATCCGTTTCTAATTGTATCGGTTTAATATTTCGATGAAAAAGATTATAATTAGGATTCAATCAAAGAGTTTTGGGGGTCAAATGATTTGGGCAAAAAGAATTATTACGTCGTAAAAGAAGGAGAAAAAGTTGGAATCTTTGATAACTGGCCGGAATGTCAGGCATCGGTTAAGGGTTATAAAGGAGCCGTATTTAAAGGTTTTGAGACCAAAGCCGAAGCACTTGAGTGGCAAAATTGTAGTGAAGGTGTTCCAAAAAATCTGGACACAAACGATAAAGTCGATGATCTAACTGACGTAGATTTTGACGTCTATACTGATGGTAGTTTTCTCAATGGCAAGTATTCCTATGGTTATGTCTTTATCAAGGAGGGCAAGGTCGTTTTTGAAAGTAATGGAGTGGGGGAAGACCCTGAGGCTGCAAAAATGAGAAATGTGGCTGGCGAAATCGCTGCGGTACAACATGCTGTGGAAAAGGCCTCAACTTTAGGCGTGCGTATCTGCATTTATCATGACTATTCGGGTATTTCTCTATGGGTCAGTGGGGATTGGCAAGCAAAAAATAAGTTTACCCAGGCTTATGTTGAGTTTATGCGGGCTCATCGAGGACAGTACCTTTTTAAAAAGGTAGCCGGTCACAGCGGTGATCAATATAACGATTATGCGGATCGGCTAGCCAAGGAAGCACTGGGTATAAGCACGAAGTACTAAATCACTTACTATATGAAGAGTTGCATGTCTGAATCTAGTGCATCTCTTAAATACTCTTTGGCTGTGATTATTTCGACTTCGGGAATTAATTCCTCTTCGCTAAAGCCCATTACATCAACGGATAATTTACATCCATAAAATTTTACCCCTTTTTTCCTTGCACCATTTAGGAAATCTGTTAGAGAAGGGGTTTTGTCATCCTCCATCATGTCAAGAAGCATTTGCTTGCCCAGACCAGCCATGTTCATTCGTGAAAGATGCAACTCTTCAGGTCCCTTTGGAGTCATCATTCCGAACATTTTTTCGTAAGCAGTTTTATCGTCTGACGGAGCTTTTTCAGGATCACGGACTAGAAAGAGACCCCAAAATGCGAAGAACATGGTGACTTCGACGTCAAGTTCTCTCGCTGAATTGGCGAGTACAAGCGCGGCTAAAGCTTTATCATAATCACCACTAAACATAAGGATGTTCATCTTCTTGTTCAATTTGCGCACCCCTTTTATAGTTGTTATATAAGACTATTATTTGGATTAAAGGAAATTAATATAACAATTAATAAATGTAAGTTGTTGGGTGCTTGCAGATTTTCTCAAGTACTTGGCCTAAAGTATTAATCTCGCTATAATCGTTGTATATTCCAAAGCTTAGTCGAACAATACCTGGGCGGGGAGCATTCCTGCTTTTTCTGTGATGCTCCATTTGCTGAGGGGAAATTGATAATAACTTTTGAATATAAGGCTGTGTACAAAAACAACCAGTTCGCACTGCAATGCCTGCTTCATTCGATAAAATAGTTGCTACGCGTTCATGGGGAATTCCCTTAATATTAAAAGGGATGACTCCAATTCTAGGTTCACCTGGGAGCGTATGAGAGTAAAGTGTGATGCCTGGAATTGATTTAAGCATCTGGTTTGCATAGTTCGTAAGCTGATTTTCATGGTAATCAATACTTCTCATACCAACAGCTGTTAAGGTTTTAATCGCTGCTACAAGGGCTACAACTCCCATGACGTTTGGGCTTCCTGCTTCTTCCTTGTAGGGAGTGTTCTCCCACACCACCCAATCATGGGTAACGATTTCAGCTGTTCCTCCGCCTGTAAATTCGGAAACACCTTTGTTAAATGTTTCTTGCGGACCGATCAATACCCCTATCCCAAATGGGGCGTACATTTTATGGGCAGAAAAGGCAAGGAAGTCAATATGTTGAAAAGGATTTTGAGGGTTCATATTGACAGTATTATGAGGGACCAGTTGTGCACCATCTACAAGTATTTTCGCCTGATAACGGTGGGCTAGTTCTGCAATTTTATGTATCGGGTTTACATATCCTGTAACATTCGATGCTCCGGTCACAGCTACGAGTTTAACATTACCTTTATGTTTGATTAATTTATTTTCTAAATCTTCAATACTTAGCTTTCCGTAGGGGTCTGTCTGGACATAGTCAACATGGAACTTATTTCTCCAGGGGAGATCATTTGAATGGTGTTCCATCCAAGTCGATAGGATAACAGTTTTCTTATTTCCCTCCCAAAGACGATAAGATAATTTGTTAATCGCTTCTGTAGTATTTTTAACGAAAATACAAGTATCTCTTAAGGGATCAGCATTAACAAATTTTAGGACGATTGACCTTGCTTCATCGTAGAACTGGGAGGAAACCTTCGATTTATAGCCTGTGCCGCGATGAATCGAAGAATACATCGTTGAAAATCTATTTATTTCTTCCATTACCGATACCAAGGGAGGAGTTGAGGCTGCGTTATCAAAGTTAATCGCTGTGACAAATTTACCGTTGAAGAGGGGAATTTTGGTGTCTACCCCTGCAACCATGTGTCTATAATTGGACCGAGCTAATTTATAATTCATACAATCACCTCAATTGGTTATAAAGAAAATTCCTTTTCATTCATGATATATAATTTTCAGGGAAAGGTGACAGAAGTTTTTAACTACATGATATTTAGGTTACTGAACCATACTAATAAAAGGGATTTTATATTGGACGCATGGAGGTTAGGGTATGAAAAAAACCGGAGAAATTCAAAAGAGAGCAAAAGGTCGCACAAGTGCTAAGTATGATTCTAGGAGTGCGGAATTTAAACAGGAACAGAAAAAGGCTAAAGAATCCACTGAGAATTCATTCTAAAGGATTAAAGGAAATTTTAAGGCCTCAAGTCTTAGTACTTGAGGCTTTATCATGATCGAAAATGAATTAATCATCTTGACAACTAGCATAGTTATAAATAAAAGCGATTTTAGGAGGTTTAAGATGGAAAGCGTTACTGAACGATTTTTAAGGTATGTAAAATTCGATACGCAATCCAATGAGGATGATTCCGTTCAGACGACACAAGGACAAATAGAGTTAGCCAAAGCCCTTGTTCAAGAATTAAAAATTATAGGTTTGGAAGATGTCCTGTTGGATGATAATGGGTATGTGATGGCCCATCTACCTAGAAATACTGACAAATTAATACCATCCATTGGATTTATTGCCCATTTGGATACAAGCCCAGATATGAATGGTAATAACGTAAATCCTCAAATCATTGAGAATTATGATGGTTACGATATTACACTTCATAAAGAAAAAAATATCTTACTATCACCGAGGGATTTTCCGGAGCTTCTAGAATATAAGGGTAGGACCCTAATTACTTCGGATGGAACAACATTGTTAGGGTCAGATGATAAAGCGGGAATTGCCGAAATTTTAACGGTTATTGACTATTTAAAAAACCATACGGACATTCCGCATGGTAAGATCTGCATTGCCTTTACGCCAAATGAAGAAGTCGGAAGAGGGACGGAACACTTTGATATTGAAAGATTTGGAGCAGATTTCGCCTACACGATTGATGGTGGAGCAATTGGAGAACTAGAATACGAAAATTTTAATGCCGCAGGAGCAACAGTATGGATAAAAGGAAGAAATGTCCACCCTGGTACAGCGAAAGGGAAAATGATAAATTCTATCCTCCTTGCGCAGGAATATATCAGTCGATTGCCAAAGGCCGAAACACCAACAGAAACAGAAGGTTTTGAGGGATTTTATCATCTAACTAATATTCGAGGGGAAGTCGAAGAGACAATACTTCGATATCTGATTCGTGATTTCGATATTTCTTCTTTTGAAAAACGAAAGGAAATGATGCACAATATTACTGCTCAACTCAATGAAAAATATGGAGAAGGAACATTTTTACTTGAGATTAAGGATCAATATTTTAATATGAGGGAGAAGATTGAGCCAGTTAAATATATCGTTG
>JAUZPJ010000016.1 GCA_030706025.1 Bacillota bacterium
TAGGATATCTGATTAAAAGAATTTAAATCGTTGAAAGGGATAATATATCAAGAAAGCCTTTCCTAAAAGATATCCCTTAGGAAGCAGACCCCACTCGCGCGAATCTTCACTCTCGCGCCGATTATCCCCCAACACAAACACCTTTCCTGTCGGAACAACTTCTGGGCCGTAGGGGGGATAATCCCCTTGTTTTACATAAGGTTCCTGAATTGCGTTTCCATTTACGAAGACTTTATTATCGCGAAGCTCAACCTTTTCCCCCTCGGCAGCAATGACTCGTTTCACAAACGTTCGCTTTGTATCCTTGGGAAAAGCGAACACGATAACGTCCCCACGAGATGGAGCCCATAAGCGATATGCAAGCCGATTGACGAGAATACGGTCTCCCGGAACAATACCAGGTTCCATAGAAGGAGATGGAATTAGATAGGGTTGAAATACTCCCCAGCGTAATAATCCACCGATTAATAAAACTATGCCTAAGGCTCCTAAAATCCATTTTGTATTTGATGTTTTAAGTTTCATCGTTACGCTCCCCTCTTGCACTACTCCTTAGTATGAACAAGATTCTTATGAGCATACGCGAATGAAGACTAAAATGGACATTTAAATAAAGATATATACATTCACTGGAAATATTCCAGATTGGTAAAAAAAAAGAGCCAGATTGCTCCAGCCCATTTTTTAAACTTAGATAGTGCGACGATCTCGAATTCTCGCCGCTTTACCGGAAAGTCCACGCAGATAATAGAGCTTAGCACGGCGAACAACACCCCGGCGAGCCACCTCAATCTTATCCAAACGAGGCGAATGCAAAGGGAAAGTACGTTCCACCCCTACGCCAGCAAAGACTCGACGAACCGTAAAGGTCTCTCTGATGCCGCCACCTTTCATTGCGATGACGAGCCCTTCAAAAACCTGAATACGCTCACGGGTTCCCTCAACAATACGTACATGTACACGCACGGTATCTCCAGGACGGAAGTGAGGAAGATCTTTTTTCATTTGCTCTTCTTCAATCATTCTAATATAATCCATTATAAATTCCCCCCTTCCTTGCCTAGATGTTCATACACTGATTTTCAGCGAGCGGACCATCCTATCAAGCCTATTTATTTTATCACAACCCCTAGAGCTATGCAACTTTCAATTTCAACCTAATTTAAGGTTAAAGTCCAATCGTTTAATTTTAAACCACGATATTTTAGTGTCCACGTAAGCGATCTAAAATAATGGATACTGCGGAACGTACTGATAAATGATTGTAATCAGTTGGTCCATAGATTGGCTCCAAAATTCGATCCATGGCTTCGACATCTTCTTTGAGCAATCCCCAACCAGTACCGAACAATATAATAATTGGAGTTTTTATCGTTTCAATCTCTTTACGCAGCTCCAAATAAGAGACAGTATTGGGGTATCTGCGTGCATCTGTCGCCACTTTGATAGGAGCAATTCCCTGTTCTGCTTCAATTTCCGCATAAACTTCAGCCAAATTCTCCGCGATTTTTACTCTAGAGAATGCCTCCTGTCGATCTGGATTGTAATCTGCACCATAGCCCTCTTGCCAAAAACCCATAATACGTTTGGCCAACTGACGCTGTGCCTCAGCGGGATGGACAACAAAATAGCGTTTTACGCCAAACGTTGTTGAGCAGCGAGCAATATCATGTAAGTCTAAATTGGTTATTGAAGTTGCGACCGTATCCATATTTTTATTGTACACTGGGGCATGGACTAAAGCCAAATATATGTCTCCCATGGAGATTCCTCCCAATATCATCTAAAATCAGAGTACCTGATTTTATCTAAGTTCCCTTTCTTTAACCCGGGTCAATTCGGTGGCTTCTCCGTCGTTTGAGCTGCGGTCGAAGATGTTCCCATTTTGCCTGCCATGGTTCAATTTCCGGGTGTTCAAGGACTAGTTCTTGTAAGAGTGAATAATCGTCCGCCGTAAAACTTACAGCGTCTATTAAATCCGGACGCCGTAGAAAAGTGCGCCTGAGAGACTCTTTTCGGCGCCACTGTTTAATCTTCGCATGATGACCCGATAACAAGACTGTTGGGACCTGCTGTCCCTCGAAGTCAGCTGGGCGCGTATACTGGGGGTATTCCAAGAGTCCCGTACTGTGCGAGTCTTCCTCAGCGGAGGCGAACTCCCCAAGCACGCCGGGAATAAGACGCACCACGGCGTCGATCATAACCATCGCAGCCAACTCTCCGCCCGTCAGCACATAGTCTCCAAGGGAAGCCTCCTCGTCTGCCAACTCGCGGATTCGTTCATCAAATCCTTCGTAATGTCCACATATGAAAACTAATTCCCCTTGTTCAGACCATTCTTTAGCCTTCTCCTGCCGAAAGACCTGTCCCTGTGGCGACATAAGAATAACTTTTCGTTTTTCACTTGGCTGAGGTAAATCCCGGATCGCTGAGAAAATAGGTTCGGGCTTTAAGAGCATACCAGCCCCCCCACCATAAGGAACATCGTCTACGTTTTTATGTTTACTAGTCGCATAATCACGAAAATTCACAAGACGGATCTCTAATAATCCAGCGTCTTGGGCCCGTTTTAAAATACTTTCTCGAATTGGAGAAAACATTTCTGGAAATAACGTTAAGACCGTAATATGCATCATCCGCCGTTTAACCCTCCAACAAAAGAACTACAACCCTGGGGGGAGTATAACCTCCATGCGCCGTCCTAAAACATCGACATGCTTTACTACACTTTTGAGGGCAGGAATACATAGTTCGCCTTTAGTTCCCTTGACTAAATAGACATCATTTGCTCCAGTTTCCAAAACTTGAGTCAAAGTACCTAACAATATATCTCCTTCGTAGACTTGCATCCCTTCGAGCTCGAAGTAGTACCATCCTTCTTTAAGCGGAGGAACTTCTGAACGATCAATCCGAACTTCCCAACCCCGGTACTTTTCGGCTATATCGATACTGTCAATCCCCTTAAGCGCCAGTAATACTGTATCCATCTGAACACGGGCAGAGATAATCTTAAAGTGTTGATCGATTTTACCGCTCCGCAAGATGACTTCTTGCAGTTTAAGAAACCGCTCGGGGTCTGTCGTTAACGGATAGATTTTTAGTTCACCGCTATTCCCATGTGGACGTAACACTTCTCCGATCAGCACTTCATTCATACTCTTACCCCTTTCCAATAGATAATTTTAAAACATTGAGAAGGGCAGAAAGCCCTTCTCAATGTTATTGATCAATGTCCATATGAACTCGACGGCCGTCCTTGACGGCTGCCGCTTTAACCAGCGTACGGATAGCATTTGCGATCTTTCCCTGTTTACCGATAACCTTCCCCATATCTTCAGGGGCGACAGTCAGTTGCAAATGTACGCTTTTGTCGGTCTCAGACTGGGCAACAATAACTTGCTCGGTTTGATCGACCAGCGCTTTCGCGAGGATTTCTACAAGTTCCTTCACAGGAACCACCCCCCAAACACTACACTTAGTTCTTGGACTCGTGGAATTTCGTTAATATACCAGCTTGGCTCAGTAGCGACTTGGCAGTATTAGAAGGCTGCGCACCTGTTGATAGCCATTTAATAGCCTTTTCCTCGTCAATATTCAAAACGACAGGGCTTTTTGTCGGATCATAATATCCAATTTGTTCAATGAAACGACCATCACGAGGAGCTTTATCGTCAGCAATAACCATACGATAGAAAGGATTCTTTTTCGCACCAATGCGACATAAACGTATTTTTGTAGCCATGTTTTCACCCCCTTATCCTGTTGTCGAGGTTCGAAGTTCGAAGTTCGCGGTCCGAATGTCTAAACATTCAATATCGCACATCGCACATTTAGCCCCTAAATTAGTTTAACTAAACTTCAAGATGGAGTTAAAACTCCGTTTAAAGTAAGTTTATTATATAAACAACGCTATATTATAGCGTGTGTCCATCACAACGCAGTTTTTTGTTTAAACCATGTATCTGTGCGTCACATCATACAAGTCCTCTAAACCCAGGCTTCTTTCCTTTTTTACCCTTTTTGCCGCCCCCGAGCAATCCCATTCCACCAGGGCTAGCAAATTGCTTCATCATTTTTTGCATTTGTTCAAACCGCTTCAAAAGACTTCCCACTTCTTGAACAGATGTTCCGCTTCCTTTGGCAATTCTTTTTTTGCGAGAGTCTTTAACTAGCATTGGCTTCCGACGTTCTTGGGGCGTCATTGAACGAATGATCGCCTCAATATGAGCCGTATCTTTTTCGTCAATTTGAACATCTTTTAATTGTTTGCCTACTCCTGGAATCATTTCTAAAAGCGAGGAAAGTGGACCCATTTTTTTCATCTGCTGCATCTGATCCAGAAAATCATCGAGAGTAAATTCTTGTTTACGCAGCTTCTGTTCCATTTCTTTCGCTTTTTTCTCATCAAACGATTCTTGTGCCTTCTCGATGAGAGTCAAGACATCGCCCATCCCCAAGATTCTTGAGGCCATACGATCAGGATGGAAAGGTTCTATAGCCTCCATCTTTTCGCCTAACCCAGCAAACTTAATGCTACAGCCCGTCACGGCTTTAATAGAAAGTGCAGCTCCACCGCGCGTATCCCCATCCAATTTAGTAAGGATAACGCCATCAAGACCCAGTTCCTTGTGAAATGATTCTGCTACAGTGACTGCATCCTGACCAGTCATTGCATCAACGACTAATAAAATCTCGTGGGGTTTCACTGCGGTTTTAATATCCCGAAGTTCTCCCATCAATTCCTCGTTGATATGCAAGCGACCAGCCGTGTCAATAATGACCACATCTTGTCCATTCGAATTGGCATGATTAATGCTGGCTTGAGCAATTTTCACAGGGGAATCTTGCCCCATAGAGAACACTGGTACTTTCAATTGTTCGCCCAAAACCTGCAATTGCTTAATCGCAGCGGGCCGGTAAATATCACACGCCACGAGCAACGGACGTTTCCCTTGCTTTTTCAGCATATTGGCTAGTTTTGCAACATGGGTTGTTTTCCCAGCCCCTTGCAGGCCAATCAACATAATCACAGTTGGAGGCTTTGAAGCGATAAGGATTTTACCGGTCGCCCCACCCATCAGTTCAATCATTTCTTCATGCACAATTTTAATTACTTGTTGTGCTGGAGAAAGAGATTCCAAGACATCCTGTCCAATTGAACGTTCTTTGACTTTAGCCACAAAGTCTTTGACAACTTTAAAGTTAACATCCGCCTCCAATAAAGCTACGCGCACCTCACGCATTGCCTCGTTGACATCCGCTTCCTTTAACTTACCCTTTCCTTTAAGCCGCTTAAAGGTTTCTTGGAGTTTATCGCTGAGACCTTGAAACATACCTGTCCCCGCTTTCGATTTAAATTCAACCGAAGCTTAAAATGTATTCATCAAACGCCAATTCCTAAATGTTAAGAAACAAATCTTCGATCATAGCGCTGACCTTTTGATAGCGTTCCCGTGCTGGGTCGCTGGCAAAATCTTGCTCATCGAACTCTTGCAATAAGGCCTGAACTTGTGCTAATTTCAGGCGTTCTGTCCAAAACCTCTGAACAAGTCCTAATTTTTCCTCGTATTCAGCAAGAATACGCTCTGTACGCTTTAGTAAATCATAAATAGCCTGCCGGCTAATATGTTCTGCCTCGGCAATTTCGGCCAATGAAAGGTCCTGTTGATAATGGAGATCCCAGACGTTTTGTTGTTTTTCCGTAAGCAGAGGGCCATAGAAATCCGCTAGGAGAGCCATTTTAGCGATTTTGTCCATCTCAACCCCCGTAAAGCAATTTTACTTTACTTCCGAATTTTAGACTAAAGTTTGAGGTTTGTCAAGTCAACAAAGGGTAATTAATGAATGATCCCTACAATTCGTGAATCTGCAGCCTTACCCATTTAACTCCGCTGAAATCCGCTTCGCTCGGCTTTCAGCTTCTTGGCAAACTTTATGAACATCCATGGTCAAAACTTTGCGTTCCTCCATGAGAAATTTCCCGTCAACCATCACTGTACGAACATCTCCAGCATGAGCAACATAGACCAAGTGGGCCGGAATAGAAAAGCGCGGATAAAAATGCGGTTGATCCATATCAATCGTAATTAAGTCGGCTTTAAAGCCCGGAGCAAGCATTCCGACATCGTCCAAGCCAAGTGTTTGAGCCCCGGCAACCGTTGCCATTTCCAATACTTCATAAGCCGGCAAAACGGTTGAATCCATACGCAGCTTTTGCTGGAAAGCGGCTGAACGCATCTCGCCAAAAAGGTCTAGATTGTTATTACTTGAGGCTCCGTCAGTTCCAAGCCCCACGACAACTCCTCGAGACCGTAACTCAACGATTGGAGCCGTTCCACTGTTCAACTTCATATTACTTTCTGCATTGTGGGCTATACAGACATGCTGACGAGCAAGGATTTCCATATCATTCGAGGTCAAATGTACACAGTGCGCTGCCACAACATGCCCGCCGAACAGCCCGATATCATCCAGCCACTGCACAGGGGTCTTTTGGTACTGCTCTTGTATAATATTGATTTCGTCAAGAGTTTCAGCCACATGAATATGAATCCCTACACCTAAGCGATTGGCTTCCGCTATGACTTTTTTCAGATACTCTGCTGAGCACGTATAAGGGGCGTGAGGTCCAAACATGACACTCACTCTTCCTGCACCCGCTCCTTGATATCGTTGAAACAAGTCTAAGCTCTCTTGTAAAGCCTTCTCACCATTCGGACCATTCCCGATAAGCCCCCGAGATAGGACAGCTCGAGTACCTGCCTTAATAACTGCTTCAGCGACTTGATCCATTGAAGCATACATGTCCAGCATCGTCGTCGTTCCGGAGCGAATCATTTCACTGAGCGCTAAAGATGTTCCCCAATAAATATCCTCATCTGTTAATTTATCCTCAAAAGGCCACACCTTCTCCTTGAGCCAAGGCATCAGTGGCAGATCATCTGCATAGCCCCTGAGCAATGTCATTGCTGCGTGAGTATGAGTATTAATCAAACCTGGCATAACCACATCATTTGGCAAATCAAGAATACGATCGGGTAAAAACCCTGACGGAGAAGAACCCAGTTCCCCTACCGAAACAATTCGATCGTTTTCAATACAAACTTCTCCGCGGGGATAAAATCTATCAGACCCCGTCATGGGCAAAACCATTGCACGAATTAAAACTTTGGACATCCGTCCCATCTCCTTACACCCGTCATTAAGGAAACTTGGCTAGCGCCAAGTTTTTTTAGCGCCAGCGTTAAGTCAAATGCCAACGCCTCCTGACTGATACAAGTTAAGATCTGACCATCAGCTTAAGAAGGTTGACTGAATATGGCGCAGTAACAATTCCTTTTTCGGTAATAATCCCTGTTATATATTTTGCTGGAGTGACATCGAAGGCTGGGTTATAGACATTAACCTCTTCCGGAGCAACCGCCACCCCAAAGCACTCGCGAATCTCCTTTGCTGGTCGTTCCTCGATAGGAATTTCTTGGCCAGTAGCAACTTTAAGATCAATCGTGGAAGTCGGAGCTGCTACATAAAAAGGTACACCATGAGCCTGCGCCAAGACGGACAAAGAGTAAGTACCGATTTTATTAGCAGTATCCCCGTTAGCTGCGATGCGATCTGCTCCGACTATTACAAGGTCAACCTTTCCTTGTTGCATGAGATATCCCGCCATGCTGTCCGCGATCAGGGTTACTGGAACCTTGTCTCGGATAAGTTCCAACGCCGTCAGACGTGCTCCCTGCAATAATGGCCGTGTTTCGTCCGCATAAACGTGAATAGCCTTACCTGATTCATGCGCCTTTCTGATAACACTAAGTGCGGTCCCATACTCCACGGTTGCTAAAGCTCCCGCATTACAATGAGTTAAGATATTACCCTTCTCGGGGACAATTTCATTGCCATACTCTCCAATAAGGCGGTTCATGCGGCGATCATCTTCGGCAATACGGTCCGCTTCCTCAATTAATATTGCCCGCAGCTCATCAATATCATCCACCTCTCGACACTCACGCAGCCGGTCCTCCATACGCCGCAATGCCCAAAATAGATTTACCGCTGTCGGTCGAGTTTCCGAAAGTCTATCTTGGACCTCTTCCATGAAACTAGGTAACCCTTCTCGATCCCCCTGATACTCTAAGGCACCAAGTACGAACCCATACGCAACAGCAGCCCCAATAGCAGGTGCACCACGAACTTCCATGTGTTCAATAGCATCTGCCACCTCCTTATAGGACACGGCATCCCGATAAATAATTTCATGTGGAAGTTTAGTCTGATCTAATATCCGCAAAGCATTGCCAAGCCATTCGATTGCTTTCAACGTCCCACCACCTTTCTAAAACTTACCAACTTCTACATTCGCCGAGGCACATGCACAATCCTGCTCAGGTGTCCATAACTCAACTGTCATTTGAATCAATTTGGCGACTTTAACCGCTAGTTTCTGCATACTCTCTACAACTTCGGCGTGACTTAACGGATGATCTGAAATTCCGGCCGCCTCATTCGTTACCATCCCGATCGTCGCGTAACACATACCTAGTTCTCGCGCTAGAACCACTTCCGGAACACTCGTCATTCCGACAATTTCACCGCCTAAACACTGAAACATCCTAATTTCAGCTGGAGTTTCAAAACGTGGCCCCTCTGTACAAACATAGCACGCTCCATTCTTAACTGCAAACCCAAGACGAGCTGACGCTTCCATAATCGACTGTCGCACATTGAAACAGTAAGGCTCTGTCATATCCACATGAAGCACACCTTGTTGCCCACCTTCATAGAAGGTTTGTGGACGACTCTTCGTAAAATCAATAAACTGATCCGGCAGCACCAGATCTCCTAACCGAATTTTCGGGGATAACGAACCGACAGCTGCCGTAGCCAGAACCTTTTGGACTCCAAGTTCGTGCAAGGCCCAGATATTGGCCCTATAATTTACTAGATGTGGTGGAGTCGCATGATCTTGACCATGTCGGCTCATAAAGACTAATTCACGATCTGCCAGTTTGCCCACAACAGGTTCAACTGTTCCATAAGGAGTCTTTACCTCAATGCCCCTTTGTGCAGTTAACTCAAAGTGCTCGACCCCGGTTCCCCCTATCAGCGCATAGCGTATCAGAATTATCCCTCCTCATCGGCCTGGCCAAAGAGTGCCGCCGCGAAATCCTTAGGAACAAACGGCCGCAAATCCTCCATACCTTCTCCGATACCAATCCACTTTACCGGAATACGTGTCTCCCCCTGAATTCCTAATACAACGCCCCCTTTAGCCGTCCCATCTAGCTTCGTAAGGACTATACCAGTAACTCCAGCTACTTCTTGAAAAAGCTTCGCTTGCTGCAACGCGTTCTGCCCCGTGGTGGCATCCAGCACGAGCAGCACTTCCTGGGGGGCTCCTGGTATTTCCCGTTCTATTACCCGCTTAACCTTGCGTAATTCCTCCATAAGATTCACCTTATTATGCAAGCGGCCAGCGGTATCCACTATAACAATATCAATATTGCGGGACTTTGCAGCTTGTATTGCGTCATAAGCAACCGCAGCGGGATCTGCACCCTCTCTCTGTTTAATGACTTCTGCCCCGCATCGTTCTCCCCAAACTTCTAGTTGATCAATCGCCGCTGCCCGAAAGGTATCCCCCGCTGCTAAGATTACTCGTTGGCCGTCATTTTTAAATCGGTTCGCCAACTTACCTATGGTTGTCGTTTTGCCAACTCCGTTGACTCCCACCATAAGAATAATACTTGGACCTTGTTCTGAAATGTTCAGCTTTACTTCTTCCCCTAATAACTCGACAATAAGTTCCTGCAGAACCAGTGTTAGCTCACTAGGCTCTGATAATTTGCGCTGCTTAACTTCCTTGCGCAAACGCTCAACCAGTTCAAACGATGTATTGACACCAACGTCCGAACGAATTAACACTTCTTCCAATTCTTCGTATAAGTCTTCATCAATTTTTTTACGGCCCGTAAAAACCTGTTCAACCTTTTCAACAAAGTTTTGTCGTGTTTTCGATAAACCAGCTTTAAGTTGTGCGAAAAATCCCGCCATGCGTTTTCCTACCTCCCATGGTCATAGTTTATCCCTATTATATCATCAAGCCGTAAAGATTGTATCCTGCCGTTCTTCAAGTTGAACGGATAGCAACTTCGAAACTCCGAATTCCTCCATGGTAATACCATACAAAACATCGGCCGATTCCATAGTGCCCTTACGGTGAGAGATCACAACAAACTGGGTAGATCCGGCTAAACGGTGAATATATTGAGCAAATCGCTTGACATTAGCATCGTCAAGTGAGGCTTCAATCTCGTCCAAGATGCAAAACGGACTCGGTTTTACACGCAAGAGGGCAAATAAAATGGCAATCGCGGTTAAAGCTCGTTCTCCACCGGACAAAAGAGATAGCAACTGTGGTTTCTTACCTGGCGGCTGGGCGATAATCTCAACCCCCGTTTCCAATAAATCGTCTGGGTCTACCAAGTGAAGTTCAGCATTTCCGCCGTGAAAAAGTTCTTTGAACACTTCTTGAAACGCCAAATTTACTGCCTTAAAGCTTTCACCAAATCGTTCGCTCATCGTTTTATCCAATTCTGTAATCAATTGACGCAAGGTCTGATTAGCCTCAACTAAATCATTGCGTTGGGCTAGCATAAATTCCTGTCTCTTAAGCATTTTAGGATACTCTTCAATGGCCGCTTGATTAATCGGCCCTAGGGCTTCTATTTGGCGTTTAAGCTCTTGCACTTTTCGTCCCAGTTCTGCCCTATCCTCTTCAGCCTCATAGAGCATCGCCTCTTCCCAAGTTAAGGAAAATTCCTCGCCTAAGCGAGTTACCCCTGCTTTGCTCTCAGTCTCCCAGCGAACAACCTGTAGCTCATTCACATGGAGGCGCTGCTCCAGCGCATGAACTCGCTGACGCATGGCATGGATCTCCTGCTCCAGTTCCAGAACTCGGGCTGATAGACTTTCTCTCTCTTGCCTTTGTAACATTAAAGCATGTTGCAAGGCTTCTTGGACTTGTGTATGTTTCTCTAATTGAAGACTTAAACCCTCTTGCTCTACTTCAACTTCCTCACGGCTTCTTTGGAAACCAGCGCGGTTCTGCAACTTTTGTTGAAGATTTTCCTCATTTTCCTTTAAGGTACCATGTTCCTGGATTAATTGTTCCTCACCTTGGGTTAATTCTTGTCCCCACTTTGCTAGCTTAATTTTTTCCTGCATTAATTGCTCGCTAAAAACATCAATCTCTTCAATTTCAGTCTTAGCATCCAACTCTTTCTGATTGTAGGCCTTACGCAAATCATCAGCTGTCTTTTCCGTGTTCAGTAATCGTTCGGCAAAGTCTTTCACGTTAAGTGACAGTTCATGCCTTTGCAATGTATTCTCTTGGTTACGTCGTTCGAGCTCCCCCAAATCATCCGTAATTCGTCGGATCTGGTTCCTTATACCCTCGTGCATTGCCAGCAAAACAACCTGTTGTTCTTTATGTCCACGCTTACGCGATCCCAAATCATTCATGCTTTCTTCAAGTTCACGACGGTGTTTCTCCATCTCGACGTATTCTGATTCCTTTGTCATAAAATCCTTCTCTAATTGGGCCACTGCCGCGCGCAGAGTATCCAGTTCGCGAGATCGACCCAGCAAATTTCCGCCTCTACGCTGAAGACTCCCCCCGCTTAGAGACCCCCCCGGATGAACCTGATCTCCCTCCAAAGTTACAATACGCTGCTTATACCCTGACGCACGAGCAATCCGAGTAGCCGCATCCATATCAGCTACAACGACAATGCGTCCCAAGAGAAATTCGATCGCTGGTCGGTATACTTCGTCATATGCAACAAGGTCAACTGCTATCCCAACATATCCACTGTCTCTTTCTATAACAGGGCTCACGGACATCCTATTCCCCTGAATCGTATCTAAAGGCAGAAAGGTTACTCGTCCATATTGATGGGCCTTTAAATAAGCAATTGAACTTTTAGCAGCTTTTTCGTTTTCAGCCACGACGTTTTGCAAACCCGCACCTAGAGCGGTTTCAATAGCAAGCTCGTAGTTTTCGTTCACCGTGATTAGATCAGCAACTGTCCCACAAAGACCCACACAATCTGATCTTCCTTTTTTCTTGGCAAGCATCACTTCGCGCACACCGCGCTGATATCCTTCTAAAGAATCTTCTAAGGACTGTAAAGCATGCAGCCGAGCCCTAGATTGATCCATTTGAGCTTTATGTTTCTGTAGTTTAAGATTTTTATCTTGTAGAAGGGCTTTAAGCTGCTCCCCCTCATTCTTGCATCTCAGCTCTTCCTTTTCTACAACTTGGATTTTGCCTTCCACCTGGACTAGTTCTTCCTCCTGCGTTTGAAAGGTCCTTTCCAAGGATTGGCATTCTTGTTCCTTCGCCTCTTGTTCACGCTTTACCATAAGATTTTGTTGTTCTAAAGCTGCAAGCGTTTGACGCCTTCCCGTTAGTTCATTAGAATATTTGGATTGGTCGGCTAAGGCCTGAAAAAGGTCGCTCTTAAGGCGATCAATATCTGTTGCGAGATGGTTTTCCCGCATCGTTTCTAGTTTTTGTTCTTGAACAGTAACTTTGTACTGCAATTCCTCAACCGTATGCTTTAAAACCGTTTGCTTTGCGCCTAGAGTCTTAATTCTCTCCTGCAAGCGGTTCAGCTTGTTCTCATCCTCAAGGATCTCATGTGTTAATCTCGCAATTTGCTCATCAAAATATCCGAAGCGCTCGATGCGAATGCTTCGGTCATTTTTCAGAGCATTAAGAGTTTGCTCAACCTGAAACGTCTCCCCCTGCAACCGTTGAATCTCATGATCTAATTTCTCCAATTCGATTTTTTCTTCGAGACTCTGCGTTTCTTTAACCTCCAAAAGAGTTCGAGCCTCTACTAAATCTATTTTCAAAGTTTCTGAATCCTTAACAGCTGCAGCTAACTTCTGTTTAACTTGAGAGACGTCGAGCACAACCCATTGAATCTCCAAGCGTTTTTGTTCCGCTGAAAGCGCAAGACTTTGTTCGGCCACTTGGGCTTGGGCAGCTAAAGGAATTATTTGTCCCTCGATTTCTCGCACAATATCCTCGAGACGTTGAAGATTCATAATCGTGGCATCTAAACGCTTCAAAGCCTCGCGTTTTTTTAATCGGAACTTAGTAATCCCGGCGGCCTCTTCAATTAACGAGCGACGTTCTTCTGATTTAAGATTTAAGATTTCCTCAACCCGCCCCTGCCCAATGATCGAAAACCCTTCTTTACCAGCTCCTGTATCCATAAATAGTTCTTGAATATCCTTAAGCCGGCAAGGCGCTTTATTAATTAAATACTGCCCATCACCGTCACGATAGGCCCGTCGTGTAATCGTAATTTCTTGAAAGTCCAAGGGGAATATCCCTGTTGTATTATCAAAAATAAGGGAAACTTCTGCCATACCGACGGGGCGACGTTGTGTACTCCCTGCAAAAATCACATCTTCCATTTTTGATCCTCGCAGGCTCTTAGCACTTTGCTCCCCCAAAACCCAGCGAACTGCATCCGCGACATTGCTTTTTCCGCTCCCATTTGGGCCTACAATAACGCTTAACCCCTGGCCTAGTTCCAATTTGACACGATCGGCGAACGATTTAAAGCCCTGAATATGAATTCCCTTTAAGAAAACCGGGAAATTCTCAGGTTTCGCCATCATTCTCCCTCCCCCAGTGTTCTAGAACCTGCTTCGCTGCATGTTGCTCTGCTTCCTTTTTGGTACGACCAATCCCTTTTCCCATTAAATTTCCATGAAGAAAGACGCCCGCCGTAAAACACTTATTGTGATCAGGCCCTTCTTCCGCCAATATTTGGTAATTTACGTCTATTTCTTCCCGTTGCGCCTTTTCCTGTAAAACAGTTTTGTAATCCCCATAATTTCCTTCCGCCACTTCATTGATGGAAGGCTTAAGTAATTCTAAAATAATCCTCCGCGCCTCTTGAAACCCATATTGCAAGTAAATCGCCCCGATGAGAGCTTCCCAGGCATCAGCCAAAATAGAAGGGCGTTCGCGTCCACCCGATACCTGCTCCCCCTTACCTAACAAAAGCTCTTGCCCCAACCCAATTTCATGGGCCTTATGAGCTAACGTCGTTTCATTCACGACTGCTGCCCGCATTTTGGTAAGTTCTCCCTCCGGCCGATCTGGATAACTTAAGTATAAGTATTCGGCAATCACAAAGTCCAAAATTGCATCGCCTAAGAACTCTAACCGTTGGTTATTTTCTTTTCCAAACTGAGGATTTTCAAATACATAGGATGGATGCGTCAAGGCCGTAATGAACAGACGATTGGGAGGAGCATCCAATCCCAATCGTTTTGCCAGATTAAGTCCTTGATCTTGCTTAAAGGAAGTCAGGTTAAAGTTTTTCTTCCCTGACTTCCCTTCCATTTTTACTGAGTTCGTCGTAAACTTATGATTTCTTTCGGCCATTAATTTGGATCTCCTTACTATTAGGCAAATTTCTTCAATACGATCGTTGCATTATGTCCGCCGAAACCCAAGGAATTAGACATTGCCACAGTAACGTTTTGTTTACGCGCTACATTTGGAACATAGTCAAGATCACATTCAGGGTCCGGCTCTCCATAATTCGTCGTTGGAGGTATCTCACCTCGTTCAATAGCCAAAGCGCAAATAATTGCTTCAATGGCCCCAGCAGCTCCCATCAAGTGACCCGTCATGGATTTGGTCGAACTAATTGCTAACTTAGAAGCATGCCCTTCAAATAAGGTTTTTATGGCTGCAGTCTCTGTCGCATCGTTGGGTCCTGTCCCGGTACCATGCGCATTGATATAGTCGACGTCTTCACCGCTTACTCCCGCATCCTTTAAGGCGAACCCCATCGCCCGAACTGCGCCAGCACCGCCAGGAACCGGAGTTGTAATATGATAAGCATCGCAAGAACTTCCATAGCCGCCAAGTTCCGCATAAATATGTGCTCCACGAGCTTTGGCGTGTTCTGCAGACTCTAAAACTAAAACCCCTGCTCCTTCTCCCATCACAAAGCCACTACGACGTTTATCAAAGGGTCTGCACGCTTGCTCAGGATTTTCCTTCTCGGTGGACATTGCCTTCATGGAACAAAAACCAGCAAAGGCCAAGTTTGTTAGGGGTGCTTCGGTCCCCCCGCACAATACAACATCTGCTTCACCACGCTGAATAATACGTAACGCTTCCCCGATAGCGTTTGTTGCGGACGCACAGGCAGTAACAATGGTCATACTAGATCCTTGTAAGCCAAACTCAATCGACAAATGTCCAGCTGCCATATTGCTGATCAGCATGGGAACAAAAAACGGGCTAATCCGACTGCTCCCCTTCTTCATAAGTACCTCTTTTTGCTCCTCGAAAACGGTCACCCCACCAATCCCACATCCCATGATGGCTCCGGCCCGTGCTTTATCAACTTTCTCCAAATCCAGTCCAGAATCTTTTAGCGCCAGCTTAGCAGCAGCAATAGCAAATTGGGAAAAACGATCCATATGGCGACTTTCCTTTTTTTCTATCCAATCCGTCGGTTCAAAGTGTTTCACCTCTGCCGCAACTTTAGTCGATAAATCAGTCGTATCAAAACGGGTAAGCAACCCGATACCAGACTTTCCTTTAATTAAATTATTCCAGAATTCGTCTAAATGGTTCCCAACGGGAGAGATAACACCCATTCCCGTAATCACTGCTCGCTGCACACCTATTCCTCCTTCACGTTGAGTAGTTCATTTTTAATATCCTTAAAAATCTCCCGCACGGACAATACTTCTTTAATCTTATATCCTTTAGCCCCTGAAAAAATTAAGCCCTCCTGAAGATCCCCTTGTTGAGCCTTAACTAATCGACTCATAATACAAAAGTTTCGTTCACAATGTTTAAGACAACCGGCACAGTCCGTGGGTCTGACATCCGCCTTGGCCTCAAGGGCTTGGGTGAAAGGGCTTCGAATTCCTCGCCCTGGTAACCCAACCGGACTATGAATAATCACTATGTCCTCTTCAGTTGCTTTCAACATCGCGGCTTTCCAATTTGGATCTGCACCGCTCTCCGTGCTTAGGCCGAATCGCGTTCCCATCTGCACCCCATCGGCACCGAGTTTCATAACTTCTACGACATCTTTGCCATCAACAACCCCTCCAGCTCCAATCACAGGAATGCTGACCACTGCCTTGACTTCGGGAAGGATATCGCGCATGGAACGATCCGTTCCCAGATGCCCACCTGCCTCAGTCCCTTCTACTATAACAGCTGCCGCACCGAGTTTTTCAGACAACTTCGCAAGTTTAGCGGAGGAGACTATAGGTACAACCGGGATGCCCTTCTCCTTTCCCCAAGTGAACATGTCCCTCGAAAAGCCTGCCCCTGAAACTAGCAGATCAATCTTCTCCTCAAACGCAGCATGGACTAGCTGGGCAAATTCGCGTACGGCAAACATGATATTAACCCCAATAATTCCTTTAGTACGTCGCCGTGCCTCCCTAATTTCCTCTTTGAGTTCTTCAACAGACAAACCACTGCCTGCAATGATTCCGATCCCCCCCTCTTCTGCAACTGCTGCAGCAAGAGGGGCCATGGATATCCTTACGGCCATTCCTCCCTGAATAACAGGAATTTTAGCCACTAAATTAGCAATACGAAGTTCGGGTATTTTCACGATTTTTCCTCCCTGCTAAATTCTACCCGGCAATATGATAACGATCTATCTCAACTCTCTCCCAACACACATTATCAAGGAGAAAGGAACCTTCTTAAAAGAAAGCCCCGCATTTGAGTACGGGACCTTTTCTTTGGCTATTTGTTATCGTTGATATAAGTTACTGCGTCTCCAACCGTCCGGATCTTTTCGGCTTCCTCATCCGGAATATCCAAGTCGAATGCCTCTTCAAGTGCCATAATCAGTTCAACGATGTCCAAAGAATCTGCATTTAGCTCTTCAAAGGAGGTCTCCTGGGTAACATCAGCCTCATCTACCCCAAGTTGTTCGACGACGATGGCTTTCACTTTTTCGAAAACTCCCATGTTGTTTCTTCACCTCCTCTCAAAGTTGAATTGTATACTTTACATTTCCATACCCCCATCGACACATACAGTCTGTCCTGTAATATAGGACGCCTCCGGGGACACAAGAAAGCGGACCACTTTAGCAACGTCCTCGGGTTTTCCTATTCGGCCGAGCGGAATACTGTGCAGGATCTCTTTTTGGACCTCCTCCGGTAATGTTTCCGTCATATCAGTAGAAATATACCCTGGTGCAACTACATTAACCCGTACTCCACGAGATGCGAATTCTTTGGCAATAGACTTGGAAAACCCAATCACCCCGGCTTTGGCTGCAGCATAATTGGCTTGTCCGGCATTGCCAGAAAGACCCACCACGGAGGAAATATTAATAATAGCCCCTGAACGCTGCTTGAGCATTCCTTTACTTACTGCTTTGGTGCAAAGAAAAACTCCCTTAAGATTGGTCGCTAAAACCGCATCCCAATCAGCCTCTTTCATACGGAGTAACAAGGTATCCCTTGTAATTCCAGCATTATTGACGAGGATATTGATCTTACCATAATGATCTATGGTGGTTTGTATTAAGCGGTTAACATCCGTTGCCTGGCTCACATCTGCTTGAACGGCCAGACCTTCCCCGCCCGCGCTGCGAATCAATTCTACGGTTTCTTCTGCTTTATCGGAACGGCCTGCATAATTGACCACAACTTTAGCACCTGCTGAAGCCAATTCCAAAGCTATCGCGCGTCCAATTCCTCGTCCACTTCCTGTAATAATCGCCACGCAATCATTCAGCACCATTTTAACGACTCTCCTTCAAATATGCAAGTGACTTTTCCAAGGACCCCTGATCCTCCACGCGAAGAAGATTGACACTAGGGGCAATCTTTTTCACTAAACCTGTCAGGACTTTACCTGGACCGCACTCTACAAAAGTATCGACACCTGAGTTTATTAAATGACGAACAGATTGTTCCCAAAGAACAGCACCACTGACTTGCTTTACTAGCGTACTCACCGCACGTTCCTGCGAAATTACGTCCATGGCATCAATGTTGGCAATAACGGGGCAACGGGGGGGTTGCCAGGATACCCGATCTAGAACCGGCCGCAGTGCTTCTCCAACCGACTCCATTAGGCAAGAGTGAAATGGACCGCTTACCAATAACGATATAGCACGTTTTGCTCCCATTTCCTTCGCAACTTCTATTGCATAAGCTACTGCATTTATTTCCCCGGAAATAACGAGTTGTCCCGGACAATTATAATTTGCCGGAGCAACCACACCCATTTTGGTGGCACGTCGACAAGCTTCCTCAACCTGATCAGCGGCGAGCCCAAGGATCGCTGCCATTCCCCCCTCCCCAATTGGATAAGCAGCTTCCATCAATTCCCCGCGTCTCCTCACCACGTGAAGCGCTTCGGCTAAGCCTAAGCTGCCCGAAGCCACATGGGCTGAATACTCTCCAAGGCTATGCCCAGCAAGATAATCCGGTTCTAATCCCGCGTCCTGGAGATGCATCCAGGCCGCTACACTAACAAGTAGGATTGCTGGCTGCGTGTTAGACGTTTGACGAAGTTCCTCTTCCGGTCCCTCCTCCATCAAGGAGATGAACTCGCTTCCTAGTTCCCCGCGAGCAATCTCTAGAACCTCGCGACCTCTAGGAGTTTGAAATAGTTCCTTTCCCATCCCGACATACTGAGACCCTTGACCCGGAAAAATAAAGGCAAGTTTACCCAAAACTTAGACCCCCTTATCTGCGAACCGAACAGACAAGCGCTCAAATTCTCGTTCGGCGGTTTGTAAAATATCCTGAATAATTTGGGCAGCAGGTTCGATACGGCTAACCGCACCAGCTATTTGCCCAGCCATGATTGAACCGTTTTCAACATCCCCATCTACCATGGCTAATCGCAACTTCCCGACGCCCAGTTTTTCAAGTTCCTCTGCGGACATTCCTTCCCGTTCATATTGCTCGATTTCACGAGTAAAGTGATTATCTAAACAACGCACAGGATGACCAGTGGTACGACCTGTAATGACAGTGGCACGATCCTTGGCTTTAACAATTTTCTCCTTGATAAGACGGGAAATCGTACATTCTTCAGCACACATAAAACGAGTCCCCATTTGTACCCCCTCAGCTCCAAGAGCTAAAGCTGCTACCAGTCCTCGCCCATCAACGATCCCCCCGGCTGCAATAACTGGAATTTTAACCGCATCCACTACTTGTGGAACAAGTGGAAAGGTTCCTATTTCCCCAATGTGCCCACCTGATTCCATTCCTTCGGCAATGAGTGCATCAACCCCGACCTTTTCCAGCCGTTTTGCCAAAGCGACTGAAGCAACCACCGGAATCACCTTTGTCCCCACTTCCTTGAGGAGAGGAACGTATTTTCCGGGATTCCCTGCCCCAGTCGTAATAACCGGAACTTTTTCCTCCAAAATGACCTTCATGACTTCATCCACAAATGGAGACATAAGCATGACATTGACCCCAAACGGTTTTTTAGTAATGGCTTTAATTTTAAGAATTTCTTGGCGCAACCAATCCGCAGGAGCATGTCCTGAACCTATGATGCCTAAACCCCCACTTTCTGAGACAGCTGCGGCTAATTCCCCAGTCGCTACCCATGCCATGCCACCTTGGAAAATTGGGTACTTAATCCCTATTAGTTCACAAATTCTTGTTTTAATCATACGTTTATGCCTACTTTCGTCCATTTCAAAACACACGCTCCCCATGTTAGACCTGTACCGAATCCCACCATAACAATAA
>JAUZPJ010000160.1 GCA_030706025.1 Bacillota bacterium
GATTTGGTACGGGGGTATAGGAACTGTTTTGTGGGGTAAGAAGCGCGTAGTTTTTATTGCTAAAGTGAGGTTGCATCATTTTGGTGGAGAATCCAGAAAACTTTTTGCAAAGCTTATTGAACAATGTCCTTCCGAAATTCGTAGAGTTATACAAGGTTTAAGAGTGAGCATATCCAGTCGTTCAATACTTAAACATCGATTAGCAGCACGTTTGGGCATTGTGCTAGTGATTATTCTCCTGCTTTGGGGTCCATGGAATTCTCGGAACGATCTGGAAGTGGTGATCATTGATGTGGGCCAAGGGGACTCGATTTTAATCCAGACTCCTAAGAAACATGCTATTTTACTAGACGCAGGGCCTCGCAGCGAACGTTTCGATGCCGGGGAGCGTATCATACTGCCGTACTTGCTGGAAAGGGGAATTCGGCATTTGGATGCGCTCTTGATTTCCCATGAACATCAGGATCACATCGGAGGAGCTCGGGCGGTGCTGGCGAATATTCCCACAGATTGGGTTGGAGTACCTGCTGTGGGGGAGCGACTGGACAATGAAGAATGGAAGGCTGGGCTCCCTCTTGAACTAACCAACAATTCAGGGGCTCTGAGTATGCTTCAGGCGGGAGATCGGATCGATTTAGACTCAGGAGCCTGGTTGGACGTATTGGGTCCGCATAGGGTTCTTGCCGGGACGCATTCGGATCAAAACAATAACTCCTTGGTATTAAAGCTTCACTACCTAGGGCAAAGCATGTTCCTTACAGCAGATATGGAGCAAGAGGAAATGGAAGAGATCGCTGAGACGGGAGTTGATTTAGAAACCGATCTTTTCAAGGAACCACACCATGGGAGTCGGTTTTCACTGGATAAACCTTGGCTGGACGGAATACATCCTCAAGCGGTTGGGATCTCTGTTGGGAAAAATACGTTTGGCCACCCTTCTCCGGAAATATTACAATATTGGGAGGAGCGCCACATCCCTGTTTTCCGAACAGATGAGGACGGCACAATAACATTTTTGGTAGGAGAACGTGGGACAGAGATTATTACAGGCCGGTAATCTTACTAAAAATCGTTGAATAAGGAAGGTATTACCACAAATTATTCCTGAAATGTATAAAAAGGAAATATTGGGTAACACTAGCAAGGAACATCTCTTTTCTCCTCCTCTTTCTTTTTCCCCTTCACGATCCAAGGACCGTGGAGGGCCTTTTTTATGCACTATCAGAAAGTATAACTTTCAGTTGCATACTTTCTAAAGTATAAGTGCAACTAGGGCTGCCGCCTACGCCAGAGGCTTGGCGCCAGCCGAGTTTTCTTTATATTTCAACAATCGAAGAATTAGAGGAATTATGCTGAGCCGCTATTTATGAGGTGGGAAAAGTGTAGTATGATAAATTTTATAATCGTAGTATAAATACCAGCTAGGAAGTGACTAGATAGATGCGGGAAATTGAACGAGTTAAGGAAAGCGTTGCGAAGAAAAAGATCCCTGCCGTTTATTTATGGTATGGAGAGGACCGGTTCTTAATTCAAGAAGCGTTGAAAGTCCTTAAATCGTTTTATTTCATTTCAGACCCTTCGGGGAGTGGAATAGAAGTTGTCTCTGCTAAGGAGCTTTCTCCAATTGCCATTGTCGAGAGAGCCAATACTATGTCCTTCTTTGCCAACCGCCTCGTAGTCGTTGATGAGGTTACCTATTTTCAGGACGGGCAAACAGCAGACTTAGAGCCGTTCCTCAATTACTTTTCCAACCCCAATCCCTCAACATGTCTTTTATTTTTGGCCGAAAGTGTCCATAAGGGAAGAAAGTTTTACAAGGCGATTGTAAAAGGTGGAGAGGTTCTTGAATTTTGTGCTCCCAAACGACCACAAGAATGGCTCGCTTGGGTTCAGTCTGAATTAAAAGCACGGGGAAAGTCGATGGAAACTCAGGTAGCAATTCAGTTTATCGATTGGGCAGGCCATCATACTGGAGTTTTAAGCCAAGAATTGGATAAACTCATGATTTTTACAGGGGATCGCCAAACGATAACAGAGGAAGATATTGCTGTGATCTCCACCCGTACGATTGAGGCGAGTGTCTTCGACCTTTTAGACGCAGTGGCTAATCGATCCTCTACCAAGGCCCTACGAACATTGCACGAGGTATTGCTTGACGAGCATCCCCTGAAGGTTTTAGCGATGCTTGTTCGTCAAGTCCGGCTTTTACTGGGCTGTAATGCACTGCGCGAGCGCGGCGGAAACGTAGTCGAGGCCCCTTCCTTGCTGGGAATATCCCCCTTCGAAGCGCAGAAACTCTGGCAACAATCCGTAAAGTTATCGTCGAAACAACTCTCCAAGGCATTATCCGAGTGCTTAAAGACAGATTTGGCGTTAAAAACTAGTGGTGGAGATCCGGGTCTTTTGTTGGAAATGATGATTGTAAGGTTTTGTAATGAATAGGTAAAAAGGGCATTGACTTTTGGTCTATCCGATAACTAATATTAACCTAGTAAGTATACGAATAAGCTTTTAATTGTAAAAGATAGGGAATAGCTTTAGTTCTATCATCTGAAAGAGATCTGGTAATAGACGTTAGAGAGTTGGTCGTATTATTGCTAAATACGAAAAAAAGGGGGTTAAACGAGTTTGAGTCTTTTTCTAAATAACAGAATGTTCAAATAAGAGAGATGGGATTTCGAAAAATGTTGTTGGTTGATAGAGGAAAAGAGGGGGATGCCAATGCGTGAAGTGGTGATTGTTAGTGCTGGGCGTACACCGATCGGCGATTATTTTGGGTCATTGAAAGCACTCTCCGCTGTGGACCTGGGAGTTATTGCTTTGAAGGGCACCTTAGACAAAATCATGTTAAAACCAGATTTGATCGAAGAGGTTGTGGCAGGACACTGTATTCAATCGGCTTGCAAGGGTAATACTGGACGCCAAGTGGCCTTGGGGGCAGGTTGTTCTATTGAGACTGTGGGTGTAACTGTCAATCAGATGTGTCCATCCTCTATGCGTGCTACTGAAATTCTTGCCCAGGAGATCCAACTAGGCAAAGTGGATATCGGTGCAGTCGTAGGCATGGAAAGTATGTCTAATGCACCTTATTTGCTGCCTAAGGCTCGGGGTGGCTATCGCATGGGAAACGGAGAATTACTTGATGCCATGCTTTATGATGCCCTCATTGACGCTTTCATGGGCTATCATATGGGCGTAACGGCAGAAAATTTAGCGGAAATGTACCAGATTTCACGGGAAGAACAAGACGAGTTAGCGTTGTTAAGCCATCGTCGAGCCGTGCAAGCGATTAGCGAGGGAAAGTTCAAACAGGAAATTGTGCCTGTGGAGCTAAAGGCTAAGAAAGGGAATATCATCTTCGATACGGATGAGCATCCCAATGCAGAAGCTAGCCGGGAATCACTGGCCAAGTTGCGTCCGGCCTTTAAGCCGGATGGAACTGTTACGGCGGGAAATGCATCGAGTCTGAATGATGGTGCCTCTGCACTGATTTTATGTGAAGCAAATAAAGCCGTGGAACTGGGGTTAAAGCCTTTGGCTAAGATTAAGTCTACAGCTTCAGCATCGGTTGATCCAAAGATTATGGGTATTGGTGTTGTTCCGGCCATTCGGAGAGCTCTACACTTTGCGGGATTGCAACAAGACCAAATTGGCTATTGGGAGATCAATGAAGCGTTCGCTGCACAATTTTTAGCGGCCAATCGTGAGTTAAAACTTGACTTAGATATTGTAAACGCCAACGGGTCAGGTTGTTCTCTGGGTCATCCAGTGGGTAATAGCGGGGCACGGTTAATTGTTTCACTCGTTCACGAAATGCGGCGACGGGGGGTTCGTTATGGTTGCGCTTCTCTTTGTGCAGGTGGAGGTCCAGCCGTAGCAATCGTCGTAGAAAATCCTGATTATTCCGATTAGCCCGTTCGCCGATCAATCGGACAGTTGTTCCGGCGACTGATGCCTCGTTAGGATATGTAAATCTAAAAGGATACTTCTATAAATAACGCAAAAAAAGAAAGCGAAGTTTCGCTTTCTTTTTTTGCGTTATTTTTTAACCAACTTGGGCAAAATGCTTACTAAATCTTTTTACGAGACGAGATTTTTTTCGAGCTGCAAGGTTCTTATGAATCAAACCCTTGGAGGAGGCTTTATCCAAAGCACGAGTAGCCTTTTTCAAAGCGAGTGCTGCAGTCTCTGAATCCGTTGAGATTGACTCTTCAAAACGGCGAATCGTCGTTCTTAAGAAGGATTTCGAAGCAGCATTCTTAATCATGCGAGCTTTTTCCAACTCTACTCTTTTAATTGCGGATTTAATGTTTGGCACTAATAGTCACCTCCTTTGGTAATGATATTCCTCAATTGTACACAAACTACATTTTAACATTGGGATCCTCATTTATCAAGGTAATTTTGGACGAATTTTAGACGAAAATGATATATTAATAAATTTCGTTGATATTGTTTAAACTAAGCTCGTAGTTTAATAGGACGCTCTAGCAATAAAGTGATCCTCAACAAAATGAAAAAACGATAGGAGGTCTTACAATGTTAGGAATGATCGTGCGGTTTATCGTTTCGGCTGTGGTTTTGCTATTGGTCAGTTATATCGTTCCGGGGCTTCGTGTGGCTGGTTTTACTGGGGCATTGATCGCCGCCGTGGTGATCGCTTTATTGGGTTACGTCATTGAAAAAGCGTTTGGAAACAAGATTTCTCGAATGGGACGGGGTTCAATTGGGTTTGTAACTGCTGCTGTAGTAATTTATCTCAGCCAGTTTATCGTTCCGGGTTCTATCTCGGTATCCATTATCGGGGCTTTATTAGCATCACTGGTCATAGGAATTGTTGATAGCTTTGTTCCAACAGAGCTTCGTTAGGTTATTTAAAGAGTAATTGTAATTTCCCGTTCTACCTTGGACTTGTCCCTCATACTTCTTCAATAGGAGAGGAAGGGGGATAAGTCCTTTGTTACGGGAAGATTTTTATCAGCGCCAAAAAAAACATTTTCGGATGTGGAGATTTAAAGAATCATTCCGAGGATTTCTACTTGGTTTAGTTAGTATTCTCCTAGTCTTGGGCATGGCTTATGCCTTAAAAAACGGGAGCTCTCGTCAGTTGGTTGGGCTTTTAGCTCAACAGTCATTTCCGTTCGAATCCATTTTAATGGAAGGGATACCTGGATACTCTCAGCCCGAGCGTGCTCGCCTAGATCTAGCAAGGAATCAAGGAATGGCAGTGGGCATGTTTTTATTAACGGGTGTGAATGTTGCAGATCCCCGGACGTTTTTTCTAAGCTACTTTTGCCCACCTCCCCAAGGTCCTGTATGGTTGGGTTGGGCTTATAATCCTAATGATCCAGAGTTTGAAGGTCCAATTCTTGAACCAATCGAAATTGACACGCCAAAGCCTGGAGAGAATATTGCTGGAAATACTCCGTCAGCTCCAGTTCCCGGTGCGAAAGGAACTCTGGTAGGAATTTATAATACGCACAATAGCGAAAGCTATTCGGGAGATGGAGGTCCTGAGCGACGGCAGGGGGAAAACGGAGATGTCGTGACAGTCGGGGAGACATTAAAAAAAGCCCTTGAAAAGAATGGTATCAGTGCAGTACACTCCACGCAAATACATGATGCCGTTGATTTTATGAAAGCGTATGGTTCCTCAGTCAATACAGCGACCCAAATGACCAAAGATTATCCAAATATGAAGGTCTTAATCGATGTCCACAGGGATGGATTTCCACCCGGAGTGCCAAAGTCAACGGTTATGGTAAAGGGCCAAAAGGTCAGTCAGGTGTTAGTGGTTATCGGAAAGAAGAATCCACACTGGCAAAAAAATGAAGCTTTAGCAAAAGAACTTATGGCCTTAAGTGAAAAGAAATATCCCGGACTCTTCTCGCCGAATATTAGTTTTGCATCGGATGCGCGGTATAACCAGCACCTTTCTAATGGCGGGCTATTATTAGAGTTTGGGAGCCAATTAAATACGCTCGCAGAAGCGAATGGTGCGGCAGAAGCTGTAGCAGAGATTTTAAGCGAATGGCTGAAACTGCATTAGCTTTTAACGTATCGTGAAAAATGCTATAATGCGGGAGGTAGATTAGGACAATGAGAAGAAGGGGTTAACACGATATGTCATCAACCAACCGCACACTATTAAAAGCAGCAGGCTTTTTAATGGTGGCCCAATTGGCATCGCGTATATTAGGTTTTCTGCGTGAATCACTAATGGCGGGTTTCTTTGGTCAAGGTCCTACAACGGATGCCTATAATACGGCATTTGTTCTCCCGGATTTATTATATTGGTTACTCGTAGGTGGAGTTTTAAGTGC
>JAUZPJ010000161.1 GCA_030706025.1 Bacillota bacterium
AACTGGCGAGAAATCGATTGTTGATAACGTTCGTGACAGATATAGTTATCTTTTTCTTCCTTATCTTGTTGCTTTTGTTCGAAAGCAATGGTTAAAACGTTCTTTGCAAACGTTACCTTAGTAACATGCTGATGGTCTTGACAATGGCGCCAGATCATGTATTATTGTATTAAGTGGTTAATACAATAATACAAAGAGGTGGACCAAATGCCCTGGGAATTAAAATCTGACAGACCTATTTACACTCAGCTAATTGAACAAATTGAGCTGATGATCGTTTCCGGTGTTTATCCCCCGGGGTCCAAACTGCCTTCGGTACGGGATATGGCTCAAGAGGCCGAAGTAAATCCCAATACCATGCAGAAGGCTCTCGTGAAATTGGAGGAAGATGGCCTCATCATTACACACCGCACCAGCGGTCGGTCGATTACGGAGGATGCAACGATGATTGAAAGGGCAAAAACAAAATTGGCTCAGGAGCAAGTCTCGGAATTCCTGGAAAAAATGCAGTTGCTTGGCTTTGAACAACATGAAATCTTAACCATTATTAATCACATGGTAAAGGAGATGAAGAAATGAGCACTATTATAGAATGCGAAGGCCTTACCAAAAAGTTCGGAAACAAAGCAGCTGTATCTGCCGTTAATCTAAAGATCGAGCGCGGCCAAATCGTAGGGCTTCTGGGCCCTAACGGCAGCGGAAAAACTACCCTCATTAAGCTTGCCAACCAGCTTTTAACCCCCACGAGTGGCAACATTCTCATTGGAGGTATGAAACCGGGCGTCGAGACTAAGAAAATCGTATCCTACCTTCCGGAAAGAACTTATTTGAATGATTGGATGCGCGTACACCAAATCATTGAGTTCTTCACCGACTTCTACGATAATTTTAAGCCCGAAAAGGCGTACGATATGCTTAAACGTCTCAATATCAACCCGAATGATCGACTCAAAACCATGTCCAAAGGAACGAAGGAAAAAGTGCAGTTAATTCTTGTCATGAGCCGTGAAGCAGACCTTTATCTCTTGGATGAGCCCATAGGCGGAGTGGACCCGGCCGCAAGAGACTATATTCTTAAAACGATTCTTGGCAATTACAATGAAAATGCAACGGTAATCATCTCGACCCACCTCATTTCGGATATCGAAAATATTTTGGATTATGTGGTTTTTATCAATCAAGGCCAAGTGGTTTTGACCTCTTCCGTGGATGATATCCGGAGTGAAAAGGGTAAATCTATCGATGTTTTATTTAGGGAGGTGTTCAAATGTTAGGCAAGCTCTTAAAGTACGAACTTAAAGCTACTGGGAGAATCTTACTGCCCCTATTCCTCGCTTTGCTGCTGTTCGCAGGAATCAACCGATTCTTGACTCCTTTAGGTCCAAAGAATTTTGATACTCCCGCAATGATCAGCATGACCATCTATATCATGATTATGGTGGGAATGTTCGTCATGACCTTTATGATGATGATTCAACGCTTTTATAGAAATTTGCTTTCCGATGAAGGCTATTTGATGCATACACTACCCGTAAAGCCCTGGCAGCAAATCGTCAGTAAGCTTCTGGTATCCATGCTGTGGATCGTGGGCAGTGGAATCGTCGCTTTCATTTCGATCCTGATTATTGCTGTTAGAAACGCAGACTTTACAATGATCGTCAGTCAAGTAGCAACGATCCATAATCGAGTGTTCGAACAATTAGGCACTCGGATGTACTTTCTGTCTTTGGAGATGATCCTCGGCTTCTTACTAAGCTTAGCTTCAGGCATTTTGGTCGTATATGCCTCCATTGCCGTCGGTCACCTGGTAAACCGGCATAAAATGTTGACCACCTTCGGAGCCTTTATAGTCCTCACTTCTATTTCCAAGTTCCTTTTAACGCTTATCAGTTTGACTCCTCTAGCCCATCTTTCCAATATTAATATCTCTTCCCCCCATGATTTAATAGCTATGCAGCCACTCATTCAGTGGGGCATTGTCTATGGAACTATTTTCACCGGTCTCCTATGTGTGGTTTACTTTGCTGTGACGAGTTACATCTTAAGCAAACGGCTGAATTTGGAATAGCAATTGTGGGAAAATCAAAACAGCATGTCATTTTCAATTCGAAAGACATGCTGTTTCTTTGTTTTTCTTTGCGTTCAATTTTAACTATATGGTTGGCCTTCCTGTCCGGTACTTTGACATCCGCAGCTTGCTTATACCCAAGTACAGCAGAATAGTAGGGCTTGTAGTCCTCGGGTATCTTGGTCAAAGCATATTGTATTTCTTCTATTGATGCCCTTTCCTAATATCGCTATGGGATGATAAAATAATGTCTACCAGTCTTCTCTAAGCAGAGTGTTTGTTTATAGAAATCGAAGGTATTACTAAATAATATCAATAATTGTTGAAATGAGTTGAGGAAAAACTAATGAAACATAATGAAACCTTTTTTACAAGTCTAGTATTGGCAGCGGGGTTACTCTGGGGAACTACAGGTACAGCCCAATCGTTTGCCCCTCCCGGCGCATCGCCATTATCCATCGGATCTGTTCGCCTGGCGATAGGGGGAGCAGCCCTTCTGATCTTTGCCTGGCGGCGGGGCGCTTTGGCAGGAAATACCCCCTGGTCAAAGGGGGCCACATTCCTCGCTGCCGCGTGTATGGCTGCCTATCAACTTTTCTTTTTTGCTGGAGTTTTGAAAACGGGGGTGGCTGTGGGAACAGTGGTGGCCATCGGCAGCTCGCCGGTGTTTGCGGGTCTAATTTCTATGATTTTTCGGCGCGAAAACCCGGGGCTGAAGTGGGCAGCAGCCACCCTGCTTGCAGTCATCGGATGTATTTTGCTGATTACTGGCGGTCAGAAACTAGCAGTGAACTCCATTGGCATCGTCCTGGCCTTGGGAGCCGGTGCCTCTTATGCACTTTATGCCGCCGTAAGCAAGGAGCTGCTGGTGTCTCACCCTCCGGAAGCGGTGACCGGGATTGTCTTCGCCATCGGGGCATTTTTACTTTCTCCTTTTCTCTTCTTATACAACCTGGAGTGGCTGAAAACCATCCAAGGTACCGGTGTTGCCCTCCATTTGGGATTAGTGGCCACTGCCCTTGCTTATGTTTTGTTCTCGTATGGTCTGGCGAATATACCTTTTCCCAAAGCAGTTACGTTATCCCTTGCGGAACCAGTTACCGCAGCGACCCTGGGATTATTTCTGCTGAAAGAGAAATTATCGTTCCTTTCTCAAGTCGGGATGATTCTGGTTTTTGCCGGATTGGTTATCCTGACTTTGGGAGGGTTACGTAAGATAGGAAAAAAGACATATTCAACGTCCTACAAAAATAGCGGACAATGAAGTAATTTAATGCGTTGATTCGTAGTAGACGCTGAGTACTGTACAGTTACATAAAAAAACAGTACCGGTGCAAAATATCTCCAATATACATACATAATGTGAGGAGATTGATCTATATATGAACAACGTTAAAGGCAAATTAATGAGCAAAGAGACTTTTCTCGATAATGCAGCGTACACTAAGGAACCCTATGAAGGAATTCTAGTCAGTGCAGATACTAAGAATGAACAATATAAAATTGCAGTGCAGTTAAGTGAAAATCAGGTGATACTTGTCGATGAAGTAAGTGATCGGGAAGTTCAAGAAAGGGTACATCAATGGATACCACGTGTCAATGAAATTCAGTTACACTACGGTGTCAAAAATGATCTGGAAAACTATTCAGAGCATTAATAACATGAAGGCAATTTTGAGTTCATTCCCTATTATCTTATAAATAATAGCGAAACTCCGACGAGGGATATAAATGCACCAAGGATTTCCTGAGGCCGTACTTTCTCCTTAAACAGAAAAACAGAGACGGGAATGATTAGGATCGGGGTAATTGAGGTTAAGGTAGAAACAATTCCTGTGGGCGCAAGTTGGACAGCATATAAAGAAAGAGAAACCCCGAGGAACGGACCAAAAACGGAACCGATTGAGATCCACTTTAGTGACTTTTTATCGTTAAGCGCTGTATACAACGTTCCCCACCCCTTCAAAAGGGTAATTACGATGATAAATCCAAAGATACCCGCAATAATGCGGATCTGAGTCGCGGCAAAGGGGTCAAACGTGCCCATTCCCAACTTGCTCAAAACCAAGCCAAATGCTTGTCCACAAGCACCCAAAAAGGCAAAGGTTAACCCCTTAAGCGAATGCGATAGCTTAACTTTCTTCTCGCCCAAATCCTTCATCAGGATAACCAGAGCAATTCCTCCCAAGGTGATGACCATTCCAAGGGTTGACATCAGAGTTATTCGTTCTCCCAAGATCAAAAAACCCGCAATAGCTGTAATTGGTGGGACGATGGACATAATTAACAGTGAAATTCGCGAACCTACTTCAACATAAGCTTGGAATAGAAATAAATCCCCAAGGACGAAGCCGATCAGTCCAGAACAGATTAACCAAAACCAGGTGGAACCTGACGCATCAAGAGGTAAAACCATTCCCCTCGTGAATAAGTTGTAACCTGAAATAAGCACAAAGGCGAAAATTAAGCGAATGAGATTAACGGATAAAGAACCTACCCTTTTCCCTGCCACTTCAAATGCTGTCGCAGAAAGTGTCCAACAGA
Organism: Bacillota bacterium; assembly: GCA_030706025.1. Lineage (GTDB taxonomy): Bacteria > Bacillota > Desulfitobacteriia > Desulfitobacteriales > Desulfitobacteriaceae > Desulfosporosinus. The sequence continues at coordinate 4,613 of JAUZPJ010000161.1, forward strand.
AGGCAGTCATCAATGCCGCAAATTCTCCCAGATGTGATATGAACAAATCTATTCTCCTCTTTCTTCTCTATAATAATCGCTAATTCTTCCGTCATTTTGATCCATATCTAATACACACTACACTCAGTGCACTCCTCACATACCTAAATTCATCCAACTAGATTTTTCATTTAAAAAGCGTGGCAAAATCAGAACATCAATTCTCCTGCAATTCGATATGTTCACTTAAACTTATTGCCAATATACTCAGTTCACTGAATTCGACAAAATAAACGGATATCCTTCAATCTCAGGAATACTTCACCACAAAAGGCTAAATCTCCAAAATTCCCTTGCCCCAAAGGCAACTTCGGCGACCAAGTTCAGTCTTTCGACCCATCCTATGATATAGCTGATTTCTCAATAGATTCTTCTGAACCCCCTGCCGCTTATATTATAGGTCTAGAAACTGAAAAAAGGCCTTCATCGTTCCCGATAAAAGCCAATACGGAGGAAAATTTATGCCTTAAGAAGGTTATGCCCATAATCTAATATAATGCTTAATTCATTGTTTAGTATTATTATAGAAGGATTAAAGAAGCAAAAAATCCCATCCCCCTGTAAAATGAATCATTGAGTTAATGTAGATATTGGTCGCTGCGAACTTGACTCTTATAAAGGATTACACAATCAATACATATTAGCATTAGAAAGAAAATTATTTTCAAGTTTTGTCAACACCCTTAATAAAGTAAACTTATAGCCATCAGTCGACTTAAATCATAAACCAAATTTGTGACCATTTCGTGACTTTTGTATGGAGAATATGTTAATAAACGTGAAAAAGAGCCCCCTTTAATTGCCCTCGAGCAACTGTAGAACTTGGACGGGGGAATTCAAACCTTTAGCGGTAAAGAAGACCTTATAATTACCTAATTGATAACGCATTCCCCAGTCTCCATCTTCAGGAGACGCAGCAGGCTCACTATAGGGTTTCCCTAAAATACTTGCGACGTCTTTTAGTAGGGTTTTACCTATTTGGATTCCAAAGGGATTTCCTGTACGAAGCGCGATTCCGATAATTGGGGCTTTGGGGACATCGTTTTTATTCAAGGCCGAGACGAAATAAGTTACGTCCTTGTAGAGGAGATAATAGGATCCTTCAAAGGTTCCCTCGCTCTCTGGAGTCCCTAGTTTATCCAATACGCTTTTTCCTAAATCACCCATTTTGAAGTCTAGACCTGGGATTACCCCTTGAGCTGCTAAGGATAGAGGATTCCCATTTCCCGAAGGCACTTGTTGGGTCGGTTTTTGAGTTGGAGACGATTGGGACGGAGACGGTTGAGTTTGTGAGGCAGGTGGGTTGGCTGTTTTTTGGGCTTCGGAGGATTGGGGTTTGGAGCTAGATTCAATACGTTTGATTTCACTGAGGTTAGTAAGGTTAGTTCCATCCGAATTAAGAAGGGTATAGGTTTGGCTATTGTTCAAGTTAAGTTTTACGAGAATCTTATCCCCAAGGATTTGAATTTGCGCATATTTGATTCCGGTTGTTTTTAGATCTCCAAGGGCGGTCCAGGTTTTCTCTTCATCCGTTGACTTCATGAGTTGACCATTCGGCATTACTTTGTATGACGGTGAGGAGACTTTAGGAATATCGCTTTTTTGGATAGGAATTGTTTCTCCGCTTGTATTTGAGATCTTAAAGTATTTCCCTATTTCCTC
>JAUZPJ010000162.1 GCA_030706025.1 Bacillota bacterium
AACTCAAAACTATTGTAGTTATAAACTGGTTTGGAATTCTTATAGGGTCCATGCTTAGGACTATCTCCTGTGGTTGCCAAAACATTTCTGATACCTAGAGCGTGAGCACCTAAGAAGTCCGCTTGTGTTCCTAATATACTTCTATCCCGGCACGTATAATGTGGGATAGTTTCAATATCAAGTTCTTTCTGTAGTATACTGGCAGCCATGATTGAATTCATCCTTAAATATCCGTTCGGACAATCGTGGACGTTTAAGACATCCAAACCAACATATTCTTTAGCCTTTGCAATACTGTCCTGAATGAGCGTTCCATTAATTGCACCAAGCTCAGTTGAATAAATGAGGTCTTTCGCGATGAATTTGTTCCTTAAACTATTAACATTTTCCATGTAACCGAAACCTCTCCTTTAACTCTTTTTACGTTTATCCTTATTTTATCTTATTTACGTTAACATGTATAAAGCAAAATTAAAGCGAGGCCATTATGTTATAATCATTGATTTTTTTGATTGAATCTATTCTACTGCCTCCCCTCTCAGAATATCAGAAGTTATATATGTCTATCCGACTTATCGTGCACGATTATGTAGGGTTATCGTTCTACATTTATTTGTTCGTTTTGAACATAAAAATGCTCCCCTTTCAGGTAGTGAGGTTTTTTATTATTTAACCTGCTACCATGGGAGGATTGAAACACCATCAATGATTTATTATTATTAACATTGGGGGGGTTGAATGAAAAGTTTTTTTCTCAGATTAGCAATAGCAATGTATTATGCCTGTCAAGGATTCTTTATACCGTATCTACCTATTATATTTAAGAATCAAGACTTTTCTTACTGGCAAATTGGAGCATTATTATCGACTGGAGCTGTGGTAGGCATTATTAGCCAATCACTATGGGGTTATCTCTGCGATAGATTTCAGACAGTAAAGAAGCTGTTGCTCTTACAGTTGGTGACTACGGTTTTACTTAGTTTATTTATCTTTCATTTTCATACCTTTGGCACTCTGTTGGTCTATTTGACAGTCTTTTATGTTTTCTACCGACCTCTTCCCACGCTGCTTGACACTCTAACCGTCAATGCTATTAAGGACAATCCAGCTCGTTATGGTCATTATCGTATGTTCGGGTCGCTAGGTTTTCTGCTGGCTGCCCTCTTCTCAGGCTATTTAATGAATTGGTTAGGACTGGATAAGGGTCCCTATCTAATTACAGCCTTAATAGGCTTGACTTTGCTTTGTACCATTCCAGTTCAGGATGCGCAGTATGTTGGCAAGGCGCCAAGATTTAAAGATCTGTCGGAGCTCATTAAAAAGCCAGCCATTTTGCAATTCCTGTTGGCTGCTACGTTTCTAGGTGCAACCCATGTAGCAAATGATAATTTCATTAGTGTACACCTGCAAGCCCTAGGTGGTTCCCTAAAAGATACTGGTATACTTTGGACGGTAGGTGTTACAACGGAGGTTATGAGCTTTGTTGTTCTTGGTCGGCTAAGACTACGGGGCAAATCTCTGTATTTCTTACGTCTTGTTTCCCTGCTCTATGGCCTACGCTGGCTTTTGATGGCATTTCTCACGGATATTAAATTACTCCTACTTGTACAAGTTTTACATGGCATTTGTTTTTCACTTTTCATTACTATGGTACAGCAATTCTTAGCAGTAACTATACCGGATCAACTCCGGGCTACAGGTCAGGGGCTAATGTATATGACCGTCTTTGGTCTGGGTGGGGTGATGGCCGCGTTAGGTGGAGGGTTACTAATGGAACGTTTCGGGTCCACAAACTTCTATTTATCCTGCTTTCTCTGCGCTATTGTATCTTTCTTTGTTTTTAACAGATTAGCAAAAAAGGATATATTTTAAGATCACTTATAAAACAAAGGCATTACGTTTACCTACACTAGACTTTCTGCGAGTGAATATAACACTTTCGCCATAGAATTAATTTGTTCAATAGCCGCGCGAACTCCGTGTTAGGCCATTACGGCAACTAATCCCCACCCATTTAAATAGGTGAGGATTAGGGGAAATCTTTTTACTTTTTATACAAAAGTCTTACTTTTAATACTTTACAAATTTCGTTCCAGGAGCACCGCAAATAGAACATTTTTCAGGTCGTACTTTCTCAATGTTTCCGCAAACAGGACAAAGATAGTATTCTACTTCTTCCTCCTGGTCTAGATTATCTAGGGCTTCTTTATATAGTTTAGCATGGACCTCTTCGGCTTTCATTGCCCACGTAAACGTTCTCACGGCAGCTTGATTTCCTTCTTCTTGAGCAACTTTTAAAAACTCCGGATACATGCTTTGATATTCATGATTCTCACCATTGACTGCATCGTTTAAGTTTTCAGCCGTTGACTTAATCTTATCAGCAACCTCAAAATGTTTTAGGGCATGAATGGTTTCGGCATCTGAAGCAGCTTTGAAAAGCTTTGCTGCATTCTTTTTACCCTCTGCCTCGGCTTTTCTTGAGTAAGCAGTATATTTTCGATTAGCCTGTGATTCTCCGGCAAAAGCTTCCATTAAGTGCTCCAACGTTTTTGGGCTATTCATTTAAAGTTTCCTCCTTCAAAGTTTTCGACATTTCGTATATTAACCACAAAGCAAAAAAACATAACACAACAGCAACGAGAATCTCCGAATAAGACTATGTAATATTCCTTCTATCGGGCTTAGTTTGCTAATGTGCACTATAATCATAAACAATTTTTGATACTTTCGCAATAATCGTTCTTGCTTTGAAGGCTTCAACCTCATTGGAAAGGATGCACAATACATACGCACCATGGTTGCTAAATATTATTCCGACATCATTTTCAACCCTATCTAGTTCACCCGTTTTGTGTGCGACCACAGTATCCGAAGGAAGCAAGCTTGGTATTTTAGTATTGTTTTCTTGTTGTTTCAGGACTTCGATCATTTTCTGATCAAACTTTTCTCCAAGACATTGATTCTGGTAGATTTTCAAGAGGATAGAACATAAGTCATCAACCGATGTCATGTTGTCTTTTCCTTTAGTCTGAGCTTTAAAATCCATCATTTTCCTCTCAATGACGGTATCAAGGCAGCCTAATTTTTTGGCTGTCGAATTAATCTTATCCATAGTTACTCGATCGATCAGAATATTTGTCGCCGTATTGTCACTTTGGGTGATCATTAAGCTTATCAGCTGGTTAATAGTTAAAACTGTTCCGTCCTTTCTGCCAACCAGCGATCCAGTTCCTCCGACTTTCATACTGCTTGTGAGTGTTATTTGATCATTTTCTTTGATTCTACCTTCTTTGATTTGATTATAGGTTTCAATCATAACAAATAACTTAATAACGCTAGCCGCTTGCATCTTCTGGGGGTTTATTGTCAGCCTGATTTTCGAACCCGTATTTTGATAAGCAATGGAATACTGGCCGCGTTCATTGTTGATGATACTTCTAATATCCTTTTCCAACTTGTCCGGGGTAATCTCTCCCTTGTCGGAGGGGATGTCTTCGTGCAAACCAGTATTTTGGGCTTTTTCTTTACTTTCTTCCGCCTTCAACTGACCATTTTCAGGCGTACTTTGTTCAACAACAGGCTTCTTGAAACTAAGATCAGCCCTTGAAATCATGTCTGATTGACGGCTGTCCAACTCCGCTGCTTTTGTTATTTTCGTCACTGTTGTTACCTGATATATAAATACTGCAGCCGCAATCACTGACAAAAGTAGAACCACCGGAATGGCAAGAACCAGGAATCGATCCGATTTGTTGGCATTGCTATTTCTGCATTTGTTCCACAACAGCTTTGGCCACCTTTCCAAATGTATCTATTGCCTTGTTCTGATCTACTTTTTCTCCCATTGCTACTACGACAACTCGCCCTTTGGAAGTATTGATGATCCCTGCATCGTTAAATATGCCCGTTAATATACCCGTCTGATGACTAATCATAATATTATCGGGCAAGTACTTCGCCATTCCAGTATGATCTCTCTTTTCCATAATGCTGATCGCGTATTCGCACTCTTTAGCCGTCATTATTTTAGTTTCGGCAATCAGGCTAAGAAGATATCCTATACCCCTTGGCGAACAATAATTTTCAAATCCTCTTTTTGCTGCTTCTTGGTCCATTAGTTTTCGATTCAAGACGACACCTTCAACGTTTAAGGTCTTTATCGTTTCATTAATTCTTCCAAGACCCCCAAGTTCATCGATCAGGAGGTTAGCCGCCGTATTATCGGAATACTGCATCATCAGTTCGAGTAATTCTCTAATGGTTAGTCTTCTGCCGCGATCCTGTTGGGTAAGTTTTCCCGTACCTCCAGCAAGAGCTTGAATGGTGATGAGTTTATCCAAGTTCAAATCTCCATGATAAGACTCGTTCAGAACTGTGATCATGATCGGAATATAAACTAATCCTCCAGCAACTTTTTGGATAACTGCATGGCTGTTAGAATATTCTTTCTCAGTCGTATTGTCACGGATGTACAGGGAATAAGACCCATCTGAGTCTTGTCGTAGGATGTTTTCTAAAACAGCAAAATCAATGTTGTTGATTTCCTCAATTATTTGCGGTTTATTATTAGGTACTTTCTCGAGTCCGGATGCTACCGGCTGAGTATTTTTCACTTGATTGTTATTTGACTGACTATTATTAGACTGATTAGCGCTAATAACTTGACCGCTCGGTTTTGGCTTATTAAAACTGACAATTCCATAAACCGCAGCAGGCAATGAGAAAATTAAAATAACGACAACTGCTATGATCGCTTTTTTGTTGCTAATAAGCCTTCCTGGGACCTCCAGGTTCGGACTGCTTCCTTCTGCTTGGATAACCGTTTTAGGCGCCCCTGATTTCGACGGTTCTTTGTGCGATACTCCGTTATTGGACTGACCTGAAGCCTGAGATGCGCTACTTCCTATGGAAAGTGCCTTGGTCAATTCTACCTTGAATTCTTCGATGCTCTGATAACGCTCCTGGGGTTGTACAGCCAAGGCTCTGAAGACAACCTGTTCCAAGCTTGATGGCAAGTCGACGCCCAAACTCACTAGACTCTCTAACTCCATCCCTTGCATACGGTCAATCGACTCCGGTGGGGTTTTACCGCTCAGCAGTTTATAAAAAGTTGCCGCTAAGGAGTACTCGTCCGTCCATGACCCCTGGACACCTCTGGAACTGTACTGTTCGATCGGTGCGTAACCAGGTTTCAAAAGAACCGATAGACTTTTGTCAACATCACTCATGACTTTACGGGAAGCACCAAAATCCAGGAGTTTAACATGATAATTTTTCGTAATATAAATATTATCCGGGCTAATGTCCCTGTGCAGGATTCCCTCAGCATGAACAAGAGAAAGGGCATCGGCCACAGGCATGATATAGGTCAGAGCTTCATCTAAGGGCATACGCCCATCTTTTTTATACTGCAAATGCTGACTTAGTGAGATTCCTTCTACATATTCCATCACGATATAGGCTGTGCCGTTTTCTTTAAAAAAGTTCATAATAGAGACGATATTGGAATTACTTTGAAAACGCGCCAGGGTCCTGGCTTCAGCTAGAAACTTTTCTAAACCATTTTCATAATCTTGTCCGTTTTGTCCGCTGAAGACAGAAACCGTCCTATCGCCGAATGCTCTCGTTCCTAAGCCATCAGGCAGATACTCTTTGATGGCTACTTTTAGTTGTAATTCCTGATCCCAGCCCAAATATGTAATACCGAAACCACCATGGCCCAAGACCCGTCCAAGCACATAGCGGTTGTTCAGCTCCGTCTGCGGCGGTAGATAAAGCGGTGAATCAGGCTGTGATCCCTCTACCCAGCCGCACATCGGGCATTGCCCACTTTCACTGCGCTGTTGCATACAGCCCATGCATAGATTGTTGGCATCAAACGCGTTGCTATTATCCAACCCCATTCTCCTCCCACCCGTTTTTTCCCGAGTCGATCATTTAAACCATATATTTTAAGACCTTACTTCAAACATGTTATCTTTCACCGCAAGGAAAAATCGTTCACCGCTTTTCAAAATGATGGCTTGCCCTTTTCCTAGCCGAACGCCGGAAGCTAGAAAGGTCCCATTTGATGAGCAAGTGTCTGTCAGAGTAAAACAGTTTTGAGTTGGGTCATATTTTACGATACTATGCATACGACTTATCGCTTCGGATTGGATAATGATATTGCAAGAGAGCGGGTCTCTGCCGATAATCAGGCCTTTTTCATCAATTGGCACCCTTTGCCCCGCATAACTTCCTGTTACTCCACATAACAAGGG
>JAUZPJ010000163.1 GCA_030706025.1 Bacillota bacterium
AAGCTGAGGCCAATGTGGGGCACGAGGAATGCTCTTCCAAATTAACTCCAAAGCACTTTCGCCGTTAGTTTGGGGAACACTTCCAACCGCCGAAGCGAGGAAATGCGGTTTAAAATCTATGTATTGCATAACTTAACCTCTTCCTAATTTATAATAGCTCTTTAAGAGCCAACAATACTTCACACTTTGACTATATGGATGCCCATATAAACCCTTCGTCCGTTCTCCCCCCTAGGCGTATTTGCGTCCAAAGCTCAAACATCGCTCTCCGTCCGTTCCAACCACCGTCGACCCCAAAGCTAGAGGAAGTTTCTTTGCTTAGAGAGTACATTAGCGGAATTGCGTCAATGAGCGCAGACGATAGGGCGTGAAGAAACGCGAAGGGACTTGTCCATGGATGGACTGATGTCGCGATGCCAAGGATGGCAAGGAGCGACGCACATGCAGAATACTCGGAGGTTCCGCGTTTTAGCCCTAGCGTCAAGCGAATAGCAATGCAGCGTGTACGAACGTGCAACGACACTGACTCCCTAATGCAGCGTGTGCGAACGTGCTAAGAAACTACCTCCCTATAGCCCCAGCATGTGCCACAAATAAAGCCAATCTGCAAAACGGACCGCAGCCCAAATTAAAAAAGCACAAACTATAATTCCTGGCACCCAGAAGAACGGAAGGTAATGCCCTCCAACACGTCGGACATCACGAATACGAACGGGAAGAAACAAAATCAAAAGCACAATATAACCGAGAATTGGAACATAAATCGGTATTCCCCAAGGTGACAAAGCCCATCCAATGGCAATAATTACGGCAAAACGGTAGCGTCTCTCTAACCAGTAAACTAGCCCAACTGCATTGGGGGCTTCCGGCATATGTGGAGCAACCACACCAACCTGAAGTAGCCGAAAAAGCATGAACAACAAACCTAACACTGCCCAGATTAACCAAGGTGATTGGGCCTGTATCAATTCGAGCCCGGGCCACAAATGTGAAAACCATGGGCTAAAATGAATGGGAATGTGGAAGAGCCCGGAAGTAATCAACGCGGCCAGCATCCCTTCGCGTGCCAAAACGAACAATCCATCCCAAAACCAAGCCCTGCGCAATTTGCGTTTTGGTTTTCCGGTACAGATCTCCTTGTAACGCCAAGTTACTGATAAAATATTCATCCAAAACAGGAAAATCATAAGCCCAGCCCACAACCCAGCAACCATTGGTTCCTTAAGCCAATTAACCTTTGATGGTAAAAGTGTTTTAACAGACACTTGACCCCATACACCTTGTATCTTATTTCCCTGAACAGCAAGTAACTGTTCTGGAGAGAGACCCTTACCAGCCATAGGAGATGCATTAAGAGCAAAGGCCAAAGCGGGTTGAACCGTTTTTGCAGACTGCTGTAAATAGGTTTGGGCCATGGCATCTGCTTCTAACCCTTTACCCACAGTCCAAGCCCATAGAGAGGGATGAAGCATTTTCTCTCCAATAACATTTCGAAAAGCTCCAGGTTGAGGAAGTCGACTAGAAGGAATCAACTCAACGGGTAATTCAGCCCATAAACCCATACCCACACGATCCGCGGCCTGTAACCAAAGTTCATCTGGGATTTGTCCAATAAAATAGATTATGTTTATCCCATCTTTACGTTTCGATTGTAACCAAGAGTCTATCTGACCGGCATGCCGGAGCCGATATTCCTCCTGCGGGGTTAAAGCCTCCCCATTGATTACAACCACTTGATCATTGATAAACCATTTCCCAGCTTTAAGATCAATCGATCGCAAGCCCAAAGGCAAAGCCAACTCATCAACGTCGCCTTTACTGTTTGTCACTGTTAAATTTAGCTGATAGAGAAATGGGGTTTGCATAGTCCAACGCCGAGCATCAGGAACAGAGAATGTCAACGTAACGGGTTGCCTATCTGAATCTTTCCGCGCCTCCACCGAAAGAGTTTGTTCAGCCACCCCAGACGAACCATCCGAAAGCACGCCATTGACCGTCCAAGGTCCTTCCAGCGAAAACCCATGATGTATCAGATTTGTCGTCACCGTTACCTGGGCAGACGTGTCATTCCACGAAACATTCACCGTTGGTTGGGCTAAGCTCGTTTCCACCACCGCTTCTAAGCGAATTTCACCGGTAACATACCCCGATTTTGGCCAGGAGGAACCCAAAAACATGGTACGTTGCCTTGTACCCCCACTCAGTTCAATCACCAAAATGTTATCTTCACCGTAGCGAAACGCCTTGGCAGGGATCTCTAGCCCGTCGGCACCACCGGTTCCTTCAAATTCACCAACTTTCTGACCGCTGCCTATTCCATTCAAGAAAACATTTGCATGTCCATATACACCATTAAATGTAATCAGCATGGTCCTTGAACTCCATTCACCCGGGACACGAAGCCGTTTGGCCGCGACTGTAAATCTCTCGCTTGAAGGGAGAGTGAACGTTCGCCCTTTCATCAGGAAATTTTGATTATTCTTCCCTGCAACACGTTCGGATTCTGTTGTCCAAGCCTGGCGTAGTGTTGTAAATTGATCCCAACTACCATTTAAATTCTGTGTGAACCGTGTCGTACTTATCACACCTTGTCCAGCATTAAGGGATTCTCCTGGTGGAGTTTGCCAGTACCACCAGAGTGCGCCGATCGTTGCCACAAATGATGCAACAATGATCATTAACCGACGATTGAACATAAAACGGCCTCTCTCATTTATCAAACTCCTATGCCCTTTTGAGGCACAGACGAATTGCATCCAAACTACTAGATATATTCGTGATAGAACAAGAAAATCCTTGCACACAATAAAAAAACCCATTGGAGCCTGGTCTAAGAACCAATCCAATAGGCTTATCAATTACCTCTAATTCAAAGGTTCATCGTTTTGACACTCTGAGCAAATACCATAAAATTCTAAGCGATGCCCCATGATTATGAACCCTGACTTCTCCCTCACTTCTTGATTTATATCAAGAAGTGGACGATGCAAATCAGCCACTTTGCCACACTTTGAACATACAATATGATAGTGGTTCTGCGGGTTCCCATCGAAACGACTGGACATGTCTCCATAAGACAACTCCAAAATATGCCCATGCTCTTTAAGCATCTTAAGTGTATTATAAATCGTCCCTAAGCTCACTCCAGGAAATTTAGCTTTCACATGGTGATAGATTTCGTCTGCCGTGGGATGTGACACCGTTTCAAGTAGGAATTCTAAGATTGCCTGCCTCTGCGGTGTAAAACGAACGCCCTTATCTTTTAGTTGTTTAAGAATTTCAATAGCATCCACGTCTACATCCCCTTTGTATTTAGACTAATTTCTAATTAGATTTTAAAATAAGAAGTGGGATTTGTCAATATAAAAATCGAATTGCGCGCAAATGTAGTTTACTGAATGAAGGTAAATGTTTTTTATAAAAAAAAGGAGAGCCTTAACTCTCCCCTTTCAATACACTTTTTGAATGCTAAATTGGTAAATTAGGCTGGGTTCGGTGCCTCAACCGGGCAAACACTTGCACATGAACCACAATCGATACAAAGATCTGCATTAATAACGTATCGATCTTCCCCTTCACTAATTGCGGAAACTGTGCACTCTCCTTCGCAAGAACCGCAACTAATGCATTCCGAGTTAATAACATATGCCACGAAAAACATCCCCTCTTCTCTAGACTTCGAAATCAATATACCAAAGCTACAGAAAAAAGGCAAGCAAAAGGTTATTATTATTTCCCGTTACTTTATAATTTATTCAACCATTAGATATCCCGCTCTGGTCGATATGGAACCTGATAAAGTCTGCGTAAGCAATGCGAACAATAAGGCAAAACTCGATTACTTACATGGTTCCGTTTAAAAAGAATATGATCAAGATTTTCATGTTCAAAACCGCAAGCTCGGCATTTTTCCAGCATTTTCTTCCCTCCTATACCTTGTGTGTTTCTGTACAAGTCATTTACACTTATAGTATGCTCCTTTTAGAGGGAAAATAAACCCAAAATCCCTTAGATTTGCTTGCTTAAAATCTGGGTTAAATGACTTAATGTGAAGCATTCGTACATTTGGCAAAACGGAGAAAACGCTTTAACGTATGAGGTTTCCGACCAGCGGCGTTCTGGAAGTGTATTCAACCAAAGCACTTGGCGAACATGGCGATGGATTTCTCTCAATAGGGCCGCAGCTTTTTCCCCGTCCAAAGTCTGAGCATCACTGACTATGAGCAAAAGAGTTTGCTTGGAAATTGTATCGGGAAACTTCGTTTGCATGCCTTCCAAGGCATTCGCTAAATTGGTCCCTCCCCCCCATTCCTTCCCCGTCTCTAGGAGAGCTTTTTGTACCATAGCTTCGAAGGATTGCCCTTTCTTAAACTTATCGTTTAAAGGAATTAACGTTTCTCCAAAGGCAAAGGTTTTAATTCCGTTGACAACAGCTGAAAGTCCATATACAAATTGCCAGATAAACTCTGTATATTTGAGCATCGAGCCGGAAATGTCGCAAAGTAACACTATCCTTGGTCGTCCTCTGCGTCGGCTGCGATAACGCCTCTCTATAAGCACCCCACCATAACGCAAATTTCTCCGTAGTGTCGAGCGCATATCTAGGCCACCCCGCCTGCGATCAGCCCGGTAGCGCCGAGTTACCTGACTTGCAAGCCGCTGACTAAGGCGGCGAATTAAACGTATGACCACCGGCCATTCCTCAGGAGAAATCTTCTTTAAATCCCGACTCAGAACCTCAACTTCCCTCTCGTGAAGCGCACGTTCCACCTCTGAGAAAACCCCATCCGTAGATCCAGGATATAAAATTGGATCTTCTTCGTTTAATTTCTTGCGCCAATACTCTAGAGACCCACGGAGCACTCGCTCAACCATTGGTTGGTAAGAATGATCCACAGGAACCCCGCCTCTTGTCCCATTCGATGATCTCTCCAAAAAATCACGTAACCGCTGCTTGTCTTCCTCAGGAAGACTAGCATAAACTGCTCGCTGATCTTGGCTAATATCCAACTCATTATCCTGAAAGCGCAGATCTTGGCGTGTACGTTCCATTTGTTCATTCCAATTAGCCGTTTTCTTGGCTGCCTCCTCCTGCCACGCGTCTTTTTGTTCTAAGGTTGCAAAGTACGCTCGAAAGGCTTCTTGAAACGCGGTAACATGTTGAATATTTTTAACTAATGTCGCCTGCAGCACACCCTCAACCCTATCTCTGTCAGCCAAACCAATCAAGGCAATTCCTTCGGTCGCATCGGAAATTTCGGAAGGGCTGACTTTAAGGCCGACTGACCTCAACAATTGGGCAAATTCCACGATATGGCGATCTAGTTCACTAGGCCGTGTTTCACTGTTGTTTTCCATGGACATGCCTTTCTCCCTGTCCCAAATTACTCGACTCAAAAAGCAACCGCTCTGCCCCCATCTCCTTAAAGAAAAGTTCTACATCATCTTGACTCTTTAGCAGCAAAGTCAAAGTCGCCTCAACCCAAGCAGGATCTAAGCCAGTCTTGCCCATAACAAGTAAGGCTTTGGCCCAGTCTATCGTTTCGGATACAGAAGGAATTTTATTTAGAGCAAGGCGTTCCCTGAGCACGTTAACCGCCCGTGCTACTTCCAACGCTAATCGCTCCGGCAAATCTGGAATCTTAACTCGTAGAATACGAACTTCCTTATTGACGGAAGGCGGTTCAACATGAAGAAAAACACACCGTCTCTTTAATCCATCAGAAAGCTCCCGTTCGCCATTGGACGTTAAAACCACGATGGGGCGCTCTTTAGCCTTGATCGACCCCATTTCAGGAATCGTCACTTGAAACTCACCTAAAAGTTCAAAAAGAAACGCCTCAAATTCTGAATCCGTTTTATCGATCTCGTCAATTAATAATACAGCCCGTTCTTTACTCATCAAGGCCTGCAACAAGGGACGAGGAAGCAAATACTCAGTGGAAAAAAGATCTTCCTCTTGTAAATGCTCCTGTCCCATTTGAATCTTTAAAAGTTGGCGCTGATAGTTCCATTCGTAAAGAGCCTTCGTCTCATCCAACCCTTCGTAACACTGAAGGCGAATCAGAGGCGCCCCGAAACTTTGACTTAACACCTTAGCGATTTCGGTTTTGCCTACCCCTGCCGGCCCTGAGACCAAAAGTGGTTTGCCTAACTCTGTCGCTAAATACGCAGTTAGTGCGATTCGATCATCCCGCTCCGTTATATAGCCCATTGCTTCTAAATCATGTTCAAACTGATCCAGCGTCTTTCGATTTGACATC
>JAUZPJ010000164.1 GCA_030706025.1 Bacillota bacterium
GTCGGGTGAAGAAGTGCGTTACGAGACAGATATACCGAAGGAATTTCTAAATTTGTTCAAGTCATTTGAAGCAAAATCGAATATCTAGATAATAATGGGATGGATGCTTCATTGTAAGTACCCATCCCGTTTTGGTATAAATAGAGAAGATCTTGACTGTAGTTATGTTCGAAAAAGGATGGGCATTAAATAAGAAGGACCTTAATTGACCTTGTACGAGGTAACTGGTAAGATAAGTAAAATAAAAGTTGACAGGGGGGCTATGTAGTATGTTCACTTCGAATAACGAATCAAACGATCATTAAACAAATAAAAAAACCGGGGTTATACCCGGTCTTTCGATGTAGCTTTCCCAATTTTATCAGCGTCAAAAGGATAAGGAATCTTTTCAGTGTTATCTGGCTTGCGTGACTTGTTATTTGTCTTTTTGGCCATGTGTAATTTACCTCCTTTAGAACGTTACTATTAGGATTCTCTGATCAATAAATAATAATTCATTGATACATTTACCAAATAATCTCCATGGCTTCCTAAAGGAGAGATATAATTAAATAAAGGGAGCAAGAGAACCGTTTCTGCTTCCAATGGAGGGTTGAATGACTAAAAGGTTGGACCGTGAAAAGGAAACTGTGCAGACGATGTTGAGACTTTATTGTAAAGATAAGCATCACACTGTCGATGGATTATGCCCGGAGTGCCAAGAATTATCGGATTATGCTCTGAAACGCCTTGCTCATTGCAAATTTGGCGAGAATAAACCTACATGTGGAAAATGTACAGTTCATTGTTATAAGCCCAATTTGCGTAAACGTATTCAAGAGGTTATGAGGTATGCGGGTCCCAAGATGGTTTTTGCCCATCCGGTGATGGGGATTAGGCATTTGTTGGATGGGTTTAAAAAAATGACTTGAGGAGCGAGACTATGAATCAAAAAGAGCATTCCCTAGAAATGAGAGGAATGCCCCGCAGAGACTTGGAAGAGTATTTTCTCAGCCTTAAAGGAAAGCAGGTGGAACCGGGTAACTATAGGGGGCCGAATTGGGAAGTAATGCTCAGTGAGGAGCGGACATGCACTATAGGCTCGCTCCAAATTCCGGCTACGCTGGTGACCTTTCGGGTAAATGAGGAGGACTGGGCAGAAATGCTGAAGGCGTTTCGGCTCCGCTTTCTTTCGGCTGGGGGATAAAAATAGTAACTTAGGGAATTTGGTAAAGCGTAGACAAAGCCCCTAGGAGATCAACGTCTGCATTTAAGACCAGTCCTTGAGATTTCGATTGTGATGCCTTAAGTGCATTCAATGTGAGTGAAGGGATGGGTAGGTTTTGACATTCTTCTAAGGTAAAAAAGCCCAAATTACTGACCTCTTCAGGCTGAGCTTGCAAACTCCCGCCTAATAATTGCATGAGGAAAATGATATAAGCATCGTGTTTTTCTCCAGGCCGATCTCGTAAGGCGATTAGCGAGAGAGGTTTAGCGATGATGCCCGTTTCTTCTTGAATTTCGCGGACGACTGCCGTCCCAATGGGTTCTCCCTGATCCACGTATCCTCCAGGAATAGTCCACATTCCCTTCCCGGGATTATGCCCGCGTTGTACAAGAAGAACTTTGCCTTCGTGCCAAAGAACCCCGCCAACGCCTAGTGAGAAATCTCCCCAGTGGACATAAGAACAC
Source organism: Bacillota bacterium (assembly GCA_030706025.1). Taxonomy (GTDB): domain Bacteria; phylum Bacillota; class Desulfitobacteriia; order Desulfitobacteriales; family Desulfitobacteriaceae; genus Desulfosporosinus. Next base: position 1,672 of record JAUZPJ010000164.1, read on the forward strand.
TTAGGGCATGTGCGTCTGGGAAGTTTGTCAATAACTAACGTTATCAGAGGATTGCCACAGACGGGGCAAAAATTATAGGGAGTGGCTTTGTAAGACATACTGGTCATTTCCTTTCTTTAGACAAGTAATAGTTACATTTGTCCCAAGACAAAATTCATTAAGCTTTTGTTTCCGAAACCATTTCCGGCGATGCCTGCAGAGTATGTCGAAGGACATTATATCGCTGAACGACTTTGCCGTAGATAAAAAACATTACGAAGGATGCTCCCATAAAGGTGATGGCAAGTATCCATACACTAGACCCTCCACCATGGTCATACATAATGCCACCGAGTAAGGGACCGATCATTCGTCCTCCAGACGAAGCACCGCCAATTATCCCTTGGTAAGCACCTGTCTTTCCCGACGGGGCTAACTGAGCGGCAGCTGCAGGAACCGCAGGTAAAATCAACATTTCTCCTAGGGTGATAATGAGTATCGCAATTATGTAGGATACATAGGGTAGTTTACCCAGAATAATAATAAATCCAATGGTAAAAAGGATGGCTGCGAGGTAAAATTGCCGTTTAAAAGATTTTGCCCAAGCTTTAATCACCCAGTTAATAAGTGGTTGTAATGTGACGATGAAGACGCCGTTTAATGTCCAAAGTACACTATAGGAAAAGAGGGAAAATCCGAGCTGATTCATAACCACGGGTAAAATTGCCACTAGTTGAATATAAGCTCCCCAAGTAAAGAAAATTCCCCCACCTAAGGCTAAGAGTACTTTGAACCCTCTGTCGTTTGTGAGTCGATCCGTTTGGTGTTTTGGTGGGACCAAATGTTGGGGCGTTTTTTGCTCAGAAACCCCTATGAACACCAGCAGCAGATAAATGAAAAAGGCAGTGGCATTCAGTGAGAAGGTAAGATTGAAAGAAACCTGAGCAATCATTCCACCGATTGCGGTACCGATCGCTACTCCGGCGTTATTGGAGACATAAAGCATGTTAAAACCTCGTCGTCCGCCCTCCGGCCAAACGGTGTGAAGCAGTGCATTTAGCGGAACAAAAATAAAGGCTTGGGCTAAGCCAAACAGAATAAAGGCTGGGGCATAAATTCCCCAGACCGGAAAGATACCGATAGACCCTACCGTGAGGATTGCACCAACAAGGCCAATTAGCATAATCCTTTTCGGTCCAAAACGATCGGCTAAAAAGCCGCTTAAAAACTGACCAAGGAGGGAAGCAGTAGACTGGAGAGCAAGCAGAGTTCCTGCTTCCGTTAACGTACGACCTAGGACTCCATGCATAAAGAGGCTATTTAAAGGCCACATTAGAGAATTACCAACTGATTGAACGAAGCCTCCAATGATTAAAACAATGACAGCACGTGGTATATCCACGGGTTTTAATTTCAAGACAAAAACCACCTTAAACTGTTGTGCTTGTACTTTATTCAATATATTAATTTCGACATTTGCATAAAAAAACCTTTAAGGTGCAAAATGGAAGATATGATTGTTTTGGAATAAAAACAAGGGGGCTTACACATCTATGAAATTCCAAGAGACGGAAACATATAAAAACTTAAGTAATGCCTTTGCTGGAGAGTCACAAGCACGTAATCGTTACTCTTTCTTTGGTGGGGTTGCCAAGAAGGAAGGGTATTCACATATTCAAGCAGTATTTGAGGAAACTGCCGCTAATGAGAGAGAACACGCACAGGTCTTTTACAAGTTATTGATAGCTCACACTCAAGATGAAAGCAATGTGATCCATGTCGATGCCGATTATCCATTAGTTTATAAAGACACATTGACCAATCTTAGGGCGGCAGCTGCTGGAGAAAGAGAAGAATGGGCTGAAATTTATTCCGGATTTGGAGCAGTCGCAGAAAAAGAAGGATTTCCCGATGTTGCTAAGGCCTTTAAAACCATTGCCGAAGTCGAAAAACACCATATGAATCGCTTTGAACGGTATGCAAATGCGATTGAAAATGGGACTATTTTCAAAAAGGAAGCGCCAACCAAATGGAAATGTACGAACTGCGGCTACATTCATGAAGGCCCTGATGCACCTGAAAACTGCCCGGCTTGTGCACATGCACAGGGTTATTTCGAAGAGATTCCCGAAGAATATTAAGCACAAAGCCGAGTGGAGATCATCCTACTCGGTTTTTTAGTGAACCGTCTCCGTAAAGGATTTAACGATTTTTATAAAAAGGCTTGCAAAGCTGAGGAAATATGAACATAATAATTGTAGAAGTAAAATTCAGAATATTGAGTAAAGCGGAGGAGAGCCAATGAGAGTACCCATGACTGAATTACAAGAACGGGTTTCGTATTTCCAAAAGAGCTTGCAAAAGAACGGAATTGACGGGTCGCTGCTGGTCCAAAGAGGGGATACCTTGTATTATACAGGAACCGCTCAAAATCTCCATGTTTATATTCCGAGGGAAGGACAGCCAATTGTTATGGCCTATCGAGATTTCGAGAGGGCAAAGCGAGAATGCAATTGGGAGGTTGTTCCCCTCAAGGGAATGTCTAAGATTCCTCAATACATTCAAGATGCAGGCCTTTCGTTACCTAAAGTTCTTGGGTTAGAACTAGATATTCTCCCTGTTAATCAATTTGAACGCTATCGCAAGATGTTTCCAGAGGGTTCATTTGTGGATGTATCCGCTGAGATTCGCATGCAGCGCGCCGTAAAGTCTGCTTGGGAAATAGCCCGTCTGGAAGAAAGTGCCCAAATCTACCCCAAGGTTTTAGAATTCGCCAAGGAAATCCTTCATGTGGGAATGACGGAGGTTGAACTAGAGGGACTATTAGAAGGGAAAGCTCGGGCGCTGGGGCACGGCGGGCATGTACGTATGAGAGGTTTTAACTCCGAATTCCATCTTGGGGCAGTTACTTCAGGGACTCGGGCTACGGCGGCAAGCTCATTTGACGGTGCAGTCGTTGGGCAAGGCATCTCTATTGCTCACCCCTGTGGCGCAACTATGGCTAAGATTCAAAAAGGGGAACCTATTGTTGTAGACATGGTGACAGTCGTTAATGGGTATCAGATTGATCAAACTCGGATCCTAAGTCTTGGACCTTTATCAGAGGAACTGACTCGGGCCTACGAGGTGATTAGACAGGTTGAAGAGAAAATTCGCTGTGCCTTAATTCCAGGGAAAGTGGCAGGCGAAATTTATGAGGAGATTCTAGCTTGGGTCCGTGAGAAGACACCCTATGAAGAAAACTTCATGGGTTTTGGGGACAGTAGGGTTGGTTTCGTCGGACATGGGGTAGGCTTGGACCTCGATGAACTTCCGACCATTAGCAAGGGTTCGAAGGTAGTGCTGAAACCCGGGATGGTCGTTGCAATTGAACCAAAATTAGTTTTTCCGGGTCTTGGGGTTGTTGGGATCGAGGATACGGTTGTCATTGAAACGGAAGAGGGCGCGAGAACTTTATCTTTGATTCCAAGCGAATTGACGGTTCTTTAAGGGTGGCTAATGGGGCAATGGAGAAGGCGATCGAATAGGATAACATAGAGGTTGATTTGATCAAGCACAAGGTGGTTCACATAGTAATTGATAATTGGCAATGTTTATATGGTCAAGTATTAGAACAAAGGAGTGAAAGGATTGTTTAAGAGAATTCTCGTCCCAACAGACGCCTCGGATCACTCGCGGCGTGCCTTAAAAAAGGCCATAGAACTAGCTGAAACAATTCACGCTGAAGTGTTACTTCTCCATGTCAGTTATACACCACAAGCCTACTGGGGATATACGGTTTCCTATGGAATCACAGTGTCACAAGAACAACTTGAACAGAATGGGGAACTTGCTTTAGAAGCAACCCTAGCGGGAATGGATACCTCACAGGTTGTTATCAACAAACGAGTGGAATCTGGTCATCCTTTAACAGTTATCATAGAACAGATCGAGAAGGAAAATATCGACTTAGTGATCATGGGAAGTCATGGTTACGGAGCCATTACTGGTTCGGTCCTGGGGAGTATTAGTCAACGGGTATTGCACCGGGCGAATTGCCCAGTATTGATCGTCAAGTAGTGATATTTGTCATTAAATTGGCCCGACTTATGAACTAGCAAGATTAATAACAAGATTAAACGAATTTGGTAGACATTTTAAGACAAATGTCCCTGCACCTGTGGCAGGGATTTTTTTCATGGGCCTAGAATATCACTAAGAAAAGACCCAGCACCTTTAACACTGGAATTCATGGGTATAGTCCTTATAGATAGATACATAGGGACAGGGAGGCGACGATGAAAAAGAATGATCTTTGGCTGAGTCCAGAAGAACTTCAACAGATGATGAGAGGTTCATTGCAATGGCTGGATGTGGTTCCTAGACTAACAACATTCAGAAATGAAACTCCAAAGTTGAGAGAAACTGCCCCAAAAAAGAAATCGCTTCGAAAACAAATACAGGTTAAAGCATCTAAAGTAAACCACGAATATTTTAAAGGGCTTGAGGGACAACCGGTAGTTTGGCTGCTCGGAAGTATTGGGCTTTTGACCCTCTCAACTTGGTTTTATTTTGTCTTATTTATTAAATAGCTA
>JAUZPJ010000165.1 GCA_030706025.1 Bacillota bacterium
CTGCAAATTGCTAAATCTTTGTAGCTCACCACGTCAGGGCGACAGAGCGAAAAAATAAGAATCATCTCCGCGGTCCAAACACCTACACCATGCAATGATGACAGCTTTTTAATAATTTCTTCGTCTGTCAAACTACTAAGGTGTTCAAAATCAACGACTCCAGATTTAGCAGCATCAGCTATACCCAAAATATACGTTGCTTTCCTTGTAGACATACCACACCCTTGGATAGCAGATAACTCTGCTTGAGAGATGCTTTCAGGCGTGATATTACCCAGCAGTGTAGACAATCTGTTCCATACAGTTTCCGCAGCCTTTTTGGAAATTTGTTGACTAACAACGCTTGAAATAAGTGCCCTAAACGGATCCGGAGTAATCTCTCGTTCTATCATGCCTATCTTATCAATGACAGCACTAAGCCTTTTATCTTTGCTTTTTAAATAGTCGATTTCTTTTTGGCCATATTCAAAAATAGGCATTTTTTATACTCTCCACATGATAACTTCATTTCTTTTCGGCAGCTTTTTATCGTTTACAATCTATAGTATTGATCGTATAAAATAACGTTATCCTTATTTACCGTAGACAAAACGCCTGCGAAGCTCTCCAACCAAGGCGGGAACCTCGATGCTCATCGGGCAGCGTTCTACGCATCTCCCACACTTTAGACAAGAATAAACAAGTGCCCGTGTGGAAACCAGCACGGACATCTTACTTTAGTATAAAGAAAAATCATTCTAAAAGTAACCCATCTAATCCAATGTATTATGTATTCACATACACTGGATCAGATTAAGGATTAGCATTAGTTACTTCTTAAACCGTTTAAAACTGAATACTCTACTTACCGCCATGTTGAGAAAAGCGCTGCTTATTAGCATGGTCTTCTAATTCACTAGAATCCATACTTATAATTTCAGATAACAAATCTCGATCGTGAAGTAAGTTCGTTAAGCGACGCTCATCTTTGGTCTGAGTAGTACTAGCATTGGTGAGAATACTTAGGGGACGATATACAGGCGCATCTTGTATTTTTAATGTCTTAAATATTTTTTGGTCGCACTCCCGACGAACGGTTAATGAAGAAATGATTGTAATTCCAAGTCCTGCTGAAACCACCTGCTTAATCGCGTGTGTGCTTCCTAATTCCATAGTAATATTCAATTGACTTATATCAAGCCCCCTCTCTTTGAGAGCAATCTCCATCACTTTGCGAGTCCCTGAGCCCTCCTCTCTTGTCACTAGACGCTCGAGTGGGAGTTCTGCTATAGTGATGCTATTTCTTGAAGCCCACGGGTGAAAAAAGGGAATTACAACAACCAGCTCATCCTCCCAAAAACTCTCCACATTAAGGTCCTTATACCGGGGAACAGGACCCTCGATGAGACCTATGTGCATCTTTTTCTCTAGAATATCTTGAGTAATCTGTTCTGTATTGGCGATTTTAACCTTAAAATCCACGCCTGGATTCGTTTTATATAGAAGAGCTAGGATATTAGGGAGAATATATTCTCCAATCGTTAATGTCGCTCCCAGGAAAATCATTCTTCTCTGGTCTTGGGATATAGCACATATTTGTTCTTTAGCATCGGCAAGAATGTTCAAGATACTACGAATATGGGTATAGAAAATTTCACCCTCTCTAGTTAGGGTAACACCTTTATTAGTACGTTCAAAAAAACGTGCTCCATAATGGTTTTCTAGGTTTTGAATTTGCAAACTAATACTTGGTTGACTCATGTGGAGCTTTTTAGATGCCAGTGTAATATTTTTTGTTTCCGCCACTACCTTAAACACATTAAAGTGTTGTTCCATAATCACACATCCCCCCTAATCCTCTAATTCGAACTCTATTTGCACCGCGTTTATCCATCTTACGAGAAGACTCTGCACAATTTCTTTCAGAAGAGTACCTATTTAGATAGTTTCTGATATATCACTAGCTTTAATGTAGGTATTTGAAATTCCTATTTAATCTTAACACTTCAGCTAAATATTTTCCACATTAATACACATTCATATTTTGTACATATCGTTACTTCAATATGAAATTAAGTAAGAAGGGCAGTCAAACCTATGAAGTTCGATTGCCCTTCTTTTTAGACCACCGTTATTTTTATGACCACTGTACAGATTGTTCTCTTATTCGTCCGTCTCTAACACAACATAGGGGTTTCTCTTTTCTATAGCATTTAGATAGGCTTTAGCACTGGCTTCAATGATATCCGTCGAAAATCCCTTTCCAACCACAAGCCGACCATCGTCGTAGCGCAACTTTACAGTAGCCTCACCTAAAGCCTCGCTGCTCCTTGTCACGGATTTGAGAGTATAATCTTCCAGCGTTGCTACATTTCCAGTAATCCTATCAATCGTATTGAAAAGGGCATTTACAGGTCCATTGCCACACGCGGCGTCCGTCTTAACCTCTCCCTCAATTTCCAAAATTACTGTGGCTGTAGCCATCTCCGAACCGTTTGTTGCGATGGACATATTCTTGAGAACTATGTTATTAGCCAAGTTCCCCGAATCTCCCATCAACACATAAAGGTCTTGGTCAAAAATTTCTTTTTTTAGGTCTGCTAACTGTAAGAATCGCTGATACACTTCATCAAGTTGAGCGCCCTCTACTTTATACCCCAATTCTTCAAACCTGTATTGAAGTGCATGTCTACCTGATCTAGCGGTCAGGCTGATTAGATTTTGATGGACACCAATCGTTTCTGGTTGAATTATCTCATAAGTTTCTCTATCCTTTAGTACCCCATCTTGGTGAATACCAGATGCGTGCATGAAAGCATTAGCACCAACAATCGCCTTATGATCAGGGACGGTCACTCCTGTTATACGTGAAACAAGCCTGCTGGTAGCCGATATCTCGCGCGTGTTAATACTACTTTCCACCCCGTAACCATCTCGCAAAGTATATATAGCCATTATAACTTCTTCTAAGGAAGTATTACCCGCCCGCTCTCCAATCCCATTAATAGTTCCTTCCACTTGGCTTGCTCCAGCCTTGATGCCAGCCAAAGAATTAGCAGTTGCCATGCCCAAATCATTATGACAGTGTACACTGACAATAGCTCGATCAATATTCTTAACGTTCTTGATCACAAATCCAATCAGGTCTCCGTATTCCCATGGATTTGCATATCCCACTGTATCCGGAAGGTTAACCACCGTGGCTCCGGCTGAAATCACTTCCTCAATAACTCTAACTAAAAACTTCGGATCACCACGGAAGGCATCTTCAGCGTAAAACTCAACATCGCTCATAAACTTCTTAGCATATTTGACTGCAGAAACAGCTTGCTCCACAACCTGATCAGGAGTAAGCCTTAATTTCTTAGCCATATGAATAGGAGATACCCCTATGCCAGTATGAATTCTAGGCGATTCCGCTTTGCGTAATGCTTCCGCACAGATATCAATATCCTGTGCGACCGCCCTTGTTAACCCACAAATGGTCACTCCCTTAAGTTCTTTGGCCATCGTTCGAACTGAATCCATGTCACCTGGCGATGAAGCAGGAAAACCGGCTTCGATGATATCCACGCCGAGCTTGACGAGCTGATGGCCAATCTCCAATTTTTCTTTTACATTCAGTGTAATCCCTAGTGATTGCTCCCCATCTCTTAGGGTGGTATCAAAAACATAAAGTTTGCGCATTGTGACTTCCTCCTTGAAAAATAAATAAACCCTTCGTCTCTGATTGAGACGAAGGGTAAGTTCGCGGTACCACTCAAGTTAACAGCAATAGCTGTCTTCTCTGTAGATACGGGAGTTAAGCGAGGTTCGAGGTGCGACGCACGAGGCTCGATTTAAATACGAACTTCTACATCGAACAATGATCTTCGAGTAATCCGATATCCCCTTCCTTCTAACGGCGGAAGCCCCGTCCGAGTCTACTCTCTTACGATTTCGGTCGGCTACTCGAGGAAGAGTTCGAATTCTATCCCGTTACTGCTTTTCACCAACCAGCAGTTCTCTAAAACGGAATCAGGACTGTACTATTCCCTCTCATCGTAATTTTAGCAGTTTTTTATATCTTACACTACTTCACGATAATGTCAAGGGTAAATATAAAACTGATTTATTTGGCTTTGGCATAACTTTTACGATTAGCCGAGACAGCTGCGGCGACAAGAGCAACACACATGGCCACAAGCATCACTGAATGATATGCTGACATAAACGCCCCTATTTGAACCGACTTCGGCATTGTCACACCGCCCCAGGCCTCAAACAAAGATACCGATAAGGCAATACCAGTTACCATACCTAGGTTTCTCACCAAACTATTAATTCCCCCGGCGATACCTAGTTTTTGGGGAGGAACTGAACTCATTACACTGCTATTATTGGGTGATTGGAACATGCCGGAACCTAAGCCCATCAGCAAAAGGCCGGGGATAACTTGATAATAATGAGCCGTTGCCGGTAGAGTAGAGAAATATAAAAAGCCAAGTCCAGTAATGACTAAGCCACCCGTTGTTAAAATTAAAGGTCCGTATTTGTCAGAAGCATTACCGCTAATGGGAGCAATAATAGCCATTACCACAGGAAAGACCATTAACATCAATCCGACCTGTGAAGGATTGTAGTTTAGAATTCCTTGTAAGTAAAAGGGCAGCAGCATATTATTAGCAAACATAGCAACAAAGGATAGCCAACCCGAAAGATTCCCTATGAGAAAAGGTCGATTACGGAAAAGAGATAAATGAATCATGGGATGTTCCACTTTGCGTTCTATCACTACAAAAAAGACCAGCAATACTGTTCCCAAAACAAGGCTTAAGAGCACGGAAGGACTTGTCCAACCCCAACTTTCCCCGTTATTTATACCCAAAAGAACACCTATCATCCCTAATGTAAAGGATAGAGCCCCTGCAAAATCGAAACGTTCGTTGTTTTTGTGAGATTGATCCACGGGAAGAATCAGCAGAGCAGCTATGTAGCCGATAATTCCTATGGGAACATTAATGTAAAAGATTGAGCGCCAGCCAGCCAAACCAATAAGCACTCCGCCCAATGCCGGACCCGTCAGACTACCAAGGGCAACTACGGTTCCTACAAGACCTAATGCTTTGCCACGCTCTCTAGGCGGGAAAATCGCCGTAATAATAGCAGCGCTGTTTGACATTAACATTGCTGCACCCACGGCTTGTAACACTCGGGTCCCAACCAAAAACCAAATAGTTTGGGCTAGGCCGCACAAAGCAGACCCCAAAGTGAAAATCAAAAAACCGATGGCATAGACCTTTTTACGCCCTATAAGGTCCGCAATCCTACCGAAAACCGGTAATAGACTGGAGATCGTCAAAAGGTAGGCCGAAACGACCCATTGTAACGTAGAAAGATTAGAATGGAGTTGACCCGAAATTGTAGGCAAGGCCACGTTAACAATACTACCATCCAGGGTAGACATAAAGGTACCGATCGCGACAGCCGCTAAGACATACCAGCGATAATTAGGCAAATCTTTAATTTTCTCCAACACCTAGTTGTCCTCGTCTCTTGCAAATTATGGTTTTCGTGAATAATGGCAATTTTATCACATGAATTATAGCAAATATCTTGAGACCAATCAAGAACGGCCTATTAACCAAAAGTTCAACTGTCTCATAGAATGAAGACAGATATCTATGTATGGGAGGATGGACTATGTTTAGTTATAGCAAACCATTATTCTATCCGGTTCACGTTCAACTCAGGGACCCTATGTTTGGCCAAGTATTGCTTGAACATTATGGCGGAAAAGACAGCGAGTATTCTGCGGCAACACAATACTTAAATCATCGTTCCAACATGAATAATCGATATCTTCGTGAACTATTAGGTCTTATCGCGGCTGAAGAAATGGGTCACATGGAAATGATTGCGGTCGCAATCAACAAGTTAGGCGGCCCACCATTAAGTTACGTTAATTCTCAAGGTGTTCCATGGAATATAAGTTACGTCGATCAACATTTAGACCCAATTGCAATGTTACAAGCGGACGTTGAAGCCGAGGTGCGGGCACGAATTTTATACGATCATCATTTTGAAATGACCAACGACCCCGGTCTTAAAAAAATGATTAAATTCTTGGGAAGCAGAGAGGATGTCCATAAACACCTGTTTCAAAAAGCTCAGACCTTAATTCTCCAAGGGACCCCGCCAGAACAGTATATAGAATTGGTACATGAATACAAAAAAAGTCTACAAACCATTGACTATC
>JAUZPJ010000166.1 GCA_030706025.1 Bacillota bacterium
ATACCCTTCGGCTAAGGAATTTACGGGATCCGCAAAACAGGCTCTTCGCAAGAGTTCTTGAGCTTTTAGACCAGCCTTTTTATTTCCTCCCTCAGCAAACTCGTAAAGTCTTATACCTTCTTGGATTAATTCAGCCACACTAGGATTATCTCCAAGTTTAGAGAAGCTCGTTTCAGTATTACCGTTAAGCATTTCACTCCCTAATGTACTGTATTCGGGATTATCGGATTGAGAAAGTTTCTTCCATGCTGCCTTTGCTTCCTCATCTAACTCTAATCGTTCATAAGAATGGCCTAAATCACGGAGTAATTGCAAATAGATTTCCTGTTCAAAAATGGATGGATCTTGTTCATATTTAGAAATTAAATATTCAAAATCATGGATTGCAGTAAAGGTACGTTTAAAAAATGCTTCCGGGATCCGATAGCTGTTATACCCTCTGATGAACCGAATCGTAATGTTATCCGGACTAGCATTAACAGCTTGATCAAGATTCTTTATGGAATGTGTTGCATGACGAAACAAAACAGAAGTATCGGCAGAGCTTTGGGCTAAGAGGGATAGACAATCAGCGTAATAGGCCCTAATCAATGGGTCTTGGGGATTCCTCTTTTGGAGCAGGTTAAAAATATCGTACGCTTGATCCACTGCCAATTTGTCATGGTCTAAAGCACGACGATAGAGCGCGACAGCCTCTTCAAGTTTTTCATTATCCTTTGCTTTGGTCCAATTACTTTTTGAAGCATAAATACGCTCGGCTAGTTTTTGCCGCTTAGACTTAGAGACAAGGATGCCTTCTTGCTTAACTAGTGCTTCGTATTTGGGATCATCCGTTATCGATAAAAGTTTACGGCAAGTTGATTCCGCTTCCTTTTTCTTATCTAAACGGTTGTAGGCCAGACCAAGCTCTAACAACAATTGACAATAAAATTCTTTTGGAAATAGACTGTTATCCTCATCATAGCGGGCTACTAAGAAACTAAAATCTTCGATAGCCGTTTCGCTTCGATGAAAATACTGTTCAGGCAATTTACCGCATAAGAAAGCGCGCAACCCACGAATCTCAATATTATCCGGCACAAAGGAAACTACTCTATCGAGAATCTTTAACCCTTTAATTGCAAATTTAAACCGTTCGTTTTGGTCATTACCATCCCGTCCTAGAAGGGATGTAACACTGCCTAAATAAGCTTGGGCTAAATGATTGTCTGGATCTTTTTGAAGGATAGTTTTGAGAAGTTCGTAAGCTTTGGCTACTGCTTCTTTATCCCCAGCCAGCCCGAGTCTATAAAGATTAACTGCTTCAAAGTAGGAATCATCCATTGAGGTTTCGTCTTGTTCCTCAGTTTCTTCCGCTGCGTTCTTTTCGGCAAATTCTGATTCAACCTCTGGTGCTGCAATCTCTTGGACTGAGTCAGATACAACCTCTTCTACAATCTTTTTTACAGTATTTTCTACAACATCTTCAATCGTTTCTACAACCTTTTCTGCTACCTCTTTAATCTCCTCAACAACCTCCTCTACGACCTCTTCCACGGCAATCTCTTGGGCGGGCTCGGATACAACTTCTTCCGTCGTTTCCTGAACGGATTCTGGCATAATAATAGGTTCATCTTTGAGAACGTTTTCATCAATAATCGGAGGTTCAACTTCATGCTCAACAGAGCTCTTTTCTGATTCTGAAGTTGCATTTGTTATCTTAATCATGACATCTCTCATAATCTTGAGCGATTCTTTGATAGGTAAATTAATTGGTTGGTTGGCAACTTGTTTGTTCCCCAAGGTTCTTGGTCTCCTTTCTTGAGACTGGGAGTACGTCTTTAAAGAATTCGAAGAATTGTTGTTTGCCCGTACTACTTTTTCTTGTTGACTTGGAAACTTCGTCAAGGTTTTTTTCTTCTTCATCTCAAGACCGTATCGTTCTCCTCCAGACTTTTTAATCTCAGGCTGGCTCTTAACTTGGTTTAGATTTGGATTAAGACTTAGATTTATATCCTGACCCTGATCTTCGGAAGGCTCCTGGCTATTCAAGGATTGGACGGACGAATTATCAGATGACTGGTTTTTTCGTGACCAAAATTTGAACCTTGAATAACCCTTATTTGAGCCGGAATCAGATTTCTTTTTATCTGACATTTAATTCTCCCCTCCTTCGTCGGCATCGGCTCATGAGATTACTTTCATCAATTTATTCCCTGTAATAGTGGAATGTGATTTACTTTGCCCACGGACAAATTACTTTCTCCAACCGTGCCACGATCGAAAAAAGGCCGATTCCTATTGCCGCTAGGATTGTCATGATTGAGAACGCTAATGGACCATTCATTTGGGACGTAGAAATTAATAATGAGTAACCCAATCCCCTATCGGCATTAACAAACTCGCTGATCACTGCTCCTATCACGGCCATGCTGGCTGATACTTTCAAGCCGTTAAAGAGATAAGGTAACGCAGCGGGAAACCTAATTTTAAAGAAAGACTGCATCCAGCTCGCCCCCAACACATCTGCCAGCTCTAGCAGCTCGCGATGGGTTGACTGAAGTCCTGAAACCATGCCGACCATGATCGAGAAAAAACACATGAGAAAGACCATCGTAACCTTCGTCGTCAGGCCAAACCCCAGCCAGAGCACTAGCAGCGGGGCAATGGCCACTTTGGGAATAGATTGGGTAGCGACTAAGAGTTTATAGAGTGTTTTTTCTAGGACCGGGGAAAATGCGATAATAATCCCCAAAAATATTCCCACCGCTAAGGCTACAATGAATCCTACTAAAATCTCTTGCAAAGTTACGAAGGTATGCGACCAAAGATACCCTGCAGAGTTCTGCATTTCGCGAAGAATGGCGCTAGGGGCAGGTAGAAACCATGAAGGCAGTCTTAATATCTTCACCGAAAGTTCCCAAACGGCAATTACACACCCCAAGCTCAGTATGGTCATAAGAAGTTCACTATTACCAAGCCGTTTCCCGCAACTGATCATTGGTTCGCCTCCTTTCATAGTGCATTCGCGCCCAAAAGTTGGTGGACGGTCTTAGCGCATAAACTAAAGTCATGTTGGTACAAATGCTCTTTTGTTCTTGGTCTCGTTAATGGCACGTCAATGATCGAACGAATTTTGCCTGGTCTAGGTGTCATAACGACAATTCTGTCGCCAAGAAATATAGCTTCTTGAATGTTATGGGTAACAAACAACACTGTGATATGCTTCATGTTCCAGATATCATTAATTAATTGGGCTAAATCAAAACGGGTAATAGCATCAAGAGAAGCAAAGGGTTCGTCCATCAATAAAATTTTGGGATCTGAAATCAGGGCTCGACAAATGGAAACGCGCTGCTGCATCCCATAGGAGAGTTCATGGGGTTTACGGTTAACGAAATCCTTCAGTCCAACCAGCTCAAGTAATTCCATTGCCTGAACGCGTGCCTTGCCGAGATCCTGTTTCCGAATCTCACATGGCAATAGAACATTGTCAAGTACCTTACGCCACGGGAGCAAAGCAGGTTGCTGAAACACCATTCCAAACAGCTGGCGGTGAGATTTTTGAAGTTCCATACCCTCAATGGTAATACTCCCCTTTGAGGGTTTTATTAATCCAGAAACCAGTTTAAGCAACGTCGTTTTGCCACAACCGCTTGGTCCGACGATGGCAATGAATTCTCTACCTTGTACTTCTAGATTAATCCCCTGAAGGGCGGTCATGCTCTCATTTGAGGTAAACCGATAGTCTTTCTCCACTTCTTTTAAGGAAAGCAGCGCGGTCAAGGACATTCCCCCCTGTCTCAGTGCATTGTTTTTTTAGAAAGCCTATTTCTCAGGATAAATTGGTACTTTAGGCAAGAACTCTGTCGTATAAACCTTTTCTGGGGAAATCTCCTGTTTTAGATTGTAGGCATCCAAAACCATCCGAATTGTTTTACTCATTCTGTCCTTATCCATCCAACCAATCCCATGGGATTTGGATTCTTCACCAAGGATCACTTTGTTAGCCAGTTCCGTCTGCCACATCTTGACTGCCAGATCAGGATCCGTCTCAGGCACATATTTTTTCTCAATCTTGCCAACCTCCGTAGGGTTAGCAACACTATATTGAACACCTTTTAGGAATCCGGCAAGAAATCGCCGCACCAGATCGGGATTTTGAGCAATTAGATCCTGATGGGCAATGATTACTTCGCCATAGCGGTCTAGGCCCCCATCTTTACTATAGGAAAAGTACTTGACTTGTTTTCCCATAAGCTTTTCTACCTTAGGAACATATTTGAACGTCGTTGATAAAGTGTCCGCTTGCCCTTGGACGAAAGCTGTTACATGGAGTGCTGTATCTAGGAACTGCCACTTTACCTTACTAGGGTCAAATCCAGTCGATTTAGCAAATGCCGGGAAAAAGGTTGTAACGGACGAACTTGCTGCACCAATTATGGATTTACCTTCTAGATCTTTGGGCGAATTTATCCCAAGGTTGTCTCTGTAGATAATGATCCCGCCATAAGAATTCTTAAAAACACCCACTGCTTTGACGTTGACGTTATCCTGGGCCTGCGCCAAGATCAAATTGCCAATGTCGGCGATTCCAAATTCCGCTTTTTTGGAAGCAATTTTGGTAACGGTATCGCCTGAACCATACCCCCGAATAATCTGAACATCTAGGTTTTGCTCTGCCCAAAACCCCTTATCCAAGGCCACCCAACAAGCTGGGTCCTCTGGTAAAAACTGCAGATTAAGAATAACTTTATCCCGCTTTGCCTGTGTTGGAGTACCCGCTGGATCAGTACTACAACCGATGGGTCCTAAAATAAGGGATATCACCAACAAAGCAACGGACAAGGAAAATGCAACTTTACGCCCCATTGATTATGACTCCTCTCCACTAAATCCATATGATTTCTTATATGCCGAGCAATCTTTGGATGTTACCCCCAATGATTTTCTCAAGATCCTTATCATTTAACTTAAGTTCCAGGATTTTGGTCAGTTCTACTTTGGGGTTGGAAAGAGGGAACTCGGATCCAAATATCACCTTCTCAGGTCCCGCTTTAGCAACAGCCTCTTTAATATGCAAAAAACTGCCGCTGGATGTTTCCAGAAAAAAGTTATCTAATTCCACAGCTGCTGCCAAACCTTCTGTATCAGCAGGGCCAAAACCCATATGCCCAAGAATGAAGTTGGTTTTCGGAAACTGTTTGGCTAAGCCAATATACTTGGCTGTAGAGGAACCCGGGTTAAAGACAACGTGAGAATAAACCGGAAAACCATGCTCACCACATAGGGCAGCCAACACGGCCATTGCCTTGCTGCCAAAGGAAAACTGATGGGTCATGGGAGATAACTTTAAGCCGCGAAAACCTTCTTTAAAACCTTTGGCAAGTTTATCGACAGCATTAGCCTCGTGTGGGTCGACACACAAGTACCCGGTTAGCTTAATTTGACGGTTCGAACAGGCTTTGGCTACATACGCATTATTAGGGATCAAGCTCTCCGGCTTGGCACGTCCGGTGATATACTCCGTCATTTTGCGAACATCCATCATACCGCCGGGTACTACTACGCCCCCTTCAATACCGGCCTCTTTGAGCTGCTCCAAATACAAATCCAGATTGCCATATGTCGACTCTGACAAATGAGCATGACCATCAATAATCATTAAGATTTCCTCCTATTCACGAACCACTCGCACCGCTTTGGACCCGACCCGATGAAGTTTGGCTACAAACTCAAACTCACAGGGAATTCCTAGGGAAAATTCCATCTTACTTGCTAATTTATCCGCTAGTTCCGGACTAGGTTCCACTCCTTTCGCCAATTCCGTACGGATTTTTAACGTCTCGTTACCCTCGGGCTTAACCACAAACTGATACCAGTTCCCGACCTCGTCCAGCCTCATTAAAAATTCTTCCAGATAGAACGGTGAAAAATGGATTCCTTGGATCGTAATATGATCAACTAACCGGCCTCGCATGAAAAACCTCGGGAAATCAGAACCGCAGCTACAGGGTTCTGTGTCGATATACCCTAAATCCTGAGTGCGATAACGGAGCAATGGGGTATCAAAACGAAGCAGCGGGGTAGCCACGACCTCACCTATTTCCCCTGGTTCTAGGACTTGACCCGTCTTGGGATCGACTATTTCAAGGATCACATGTCCCATCGGGATATGATAACCGGCGTGGGCGTCGCACTCGATGCCAAGCCCCATACATTC
>JAUZPJ010000167.1 GCA_030706025.1 Bacillota bacterium
GGAAAACGAGATTGACCCAGAAATGATCTTTCAAGTGGTAAAAGCGGTATTAGCCAACAGGCTCCTGGAAAGCGTTCCTGTCCGATCCCCAGAAAACCCTTTCCGTGCAGATTGTGACCCGAAAAGTGGACTGAAAATTGTACGCGGCAGAACAGTGAAGCTCGAGACCTTTGACACAGGCGATTCCAGCACCGACGTGGCTTATCGTGAAGTGATCAGTAAAGAGGATTCCCAGATGAGCGCAGGCTTTTTGACCATTGAAAAATCTAGCTTTGAGTGGGAATTATGCTATGAAGAGATTGATATTATTCTCGAAGGAAGCCTAACCATCACCATCAATGGTGAAACTTATCACGCTCACCAGGGAGATGTCCTTTTTGTACCTAATGGCTCTAAAGTAACCTGGGGTTCGTCCGATTATGTAAAACTCTTTTACGTAACCTATCCGGCAAACTGGCCTGATCTTATGGCGCAACAATAGGAGGGTAAGCTATGCAGGCTCTTGGCCTAATTGAGACACACGGGCTGCTTCCCGCTATTGAATGTGCAGATGTCATGCTAAAAACGGCGCAAGTGGTACTTGTGGGGAAAACCTTTGTCGGTGGTGGTCTCGTAACGATTACCGTAACTGGGGATGTGGGAGCTGTTAAAGCTGCCGTGGAAGCGGGAGCAACTGCTGTTGAAAAGATTGGTCACTTGTCCTTAATTTCTCAACATGTCATTCCCAGACCACATCCTGAGATTGAGAGCATGATTGTTATGGAGGCAGATCCCAGTGAGGAGCAACCAAGCCCTATACCTCAACCGGAGACATTAAGCGCTCTATCAGATACTGATCCAACTACCAACGTAAAGGAGCCCTTAGCAAACCAAGATACACAAACAGAACGCCTAGAAAAGTCCAAGACCCTAAAAGAAAGCACCAAGTCAGAGCAAATAATGCTTAAACAACTCCACAAAGAGGGAGTGGATGCTTTCGTACAGGAATATGGCCTTGAAAAGAGCTTGAACGTCCTGAAAACACTTTCCGTGGTAAAACTTCGGAATCTGGCAAGGGACTACAAAGAACTTGGCATTGCGGGCAGAGTCGTTTCAAAGGCAAACAAAGAATTGCTGATCCAGAAACTAAGGGAATTCTACGAGCGGGCTAGTGAGATGTAGCTTAATGGCCGGTGACACTTAAGATAGTGTAGGAAGGAGTAAAAAGTTGGAAAATTTCGATTACGATTTACAATCCGTGCAAGAGACCAGGAATCTTGCCCGTCAAGCAAAACTTGCCCAAACCCAACTTGCAAAATTTAATGGCGAGCAGATTGATAAAATTATCCGTAACATGGTGAAAGTAGCAGAGGAGAATGCCGCTTCTCTGGCAAAACTAGCGGTGGAGGAAACCGGATTTGGCAAGGTGGAAGATAAAATCTTCAAAAATCATTTTGCTTCCACAGAACTATATCAATTTATCCAACCCATGCAAACTATCGGAGTCATCAAAGACGATGAAGTTAATAAAATCAAGGAAATTGCTGAGCCTGTAGGATTGCTCATGGGGATAATTCCCTCAACTAATCCCACATCCACGGCCATCTATAAATCGATTATTGCCATTAAATCTCGTAATGGGATTGTATTTTCTCCGCATCCTTCAGCACTGAAATGCACACTGCAAGCAGCCAGACTGATGAATGATGCCGCTGTAGCTGCAGGCGCTCCAGCCAATATCATTGGCTGTATTTCAAAACCTTCGATGGCTGCAACCGATCAACTCATGAAATGCGATGAAGTCGCCATGATTATTGCGACAGGTGGTTCAGCTATGGTCAAGGCTGCCTATAGCGCAGGGAAACCGGCATTAGGTGTAGGTCCGGGAAACGTTCCGGCCTATATAGAAAGAACTGCTAATATCTCGAAAGCAGTTAAAAATATTATTGCTAGTAAAACGTTTGACAATGGTACCATCTGTGCCTCCGAGCAATCGGTTATTGTTGAAGAATGTATTCGCGAACAAGTTATGGAAGAGTTCAAACGCCAGGGTGGTTACTTCATGACCCCCTCGGAAACAGACCAAGTTTCTAAGAAGTTATTTGTCCGCGGTCATGCCATGAACGCGAAAATGGTAGGAAGATCCGCAGCAGTCATCGCAGAAGGCGCTGGCATATCCATTCCTCCAGGAACAAAAGTTCTGTTGGGTGAACAAGTGGGCGTGGGTGAAGGATATCCTCTGTCCTATGAAAAGTTGACGACTGTGCTGGCTTTCTATACCGTAAAGGATTGGCAGGAAGCTTGTGATCTGTGCATCAAACTCTTGAATAATGGCGGTGTCGGACACAGCCTTTCCATTCATACAGAGAATCAAGATATGGTCATGAAGTTTGCTGAAAAACCCGTGTTCAGGATCTTGGTCAACACAGCTTCCACCCAAGGCGGTGTAGGGGCAAGTACAGGACTTTCTCCATCCTTCACATTGGGTTGCGGTACTTGGGGCGGAAGTGCAACCTCCGATAATGTAACCCCAATGCACTTAATCAATATAAAACGGGTAGCCTATGGAATCAAAGACGTTACCGAAAACACAACTCCCTCCCATTCAGACTGCGTGGTACACAGCGGTAGCCCTAGTGCCATCAGTGACGATCAGATAATGAACGTTGTGAATGAAGTCATTTTGCTGCTGAAAAAAAGAGGTGGTAACTAATCGTGGGAAAGTATGACGATCTAGCAGCGCTTCTGCTGGAAGCAATCAAAGAAGGGGGGTATTTAAAAAAGGACGTCAACACCATACCTGTAGGAATATCTAATCGGCATATTCATCTTTCTCAAGCAGATTTGGAAACCCTGTTCGGTGCAGGATACCAATTGACAAAAACCAAGGATTTGTCCCAACCCATGCAATATGCCTGTAAGGAAACCCTAACCATAGCCGGACCCAAAGGTGCAATCGAAAAAGTTCGCATCCTCGGGCCAGCGCGAAGCGAATCGCAGGTAGAAATACTGCAGGCAGATTGTTTCAAACTTGGTATAACCGCACCGGTGAGGTTGTCTGGAGACCTGCAAGGGACTCCTGGAATCACTCTCATTGGCCCCAAAGGAAGTATCTTTCTTTCCAAAGGTCTTTTGATTGCGCAGCGCCATATTCATATGACCCTGGAAGATGCAAAACAATTTGGTGTATCCGATGGAGGAAAGGTAACCATCCAAATAGACGGGCTTCGGGGAGGAACTTACTCGAATGTCGTCATTAGAGCCAACAATACCTCGTCACTAGAGTTTCACATCGATATGGAAGAAGCGAATGCAATGCATCTCGCATCAACCTCAAAAATAACAATTTCAAAATAAAATTTTAGGAGGAAACAAAAATGAGTAGATCAGAAGCTTTAGGATTAATTGAAACAAAAGGTCTTGTAGGAGCAATTGAAGCGGCAGATGCCATGGTTAAAGCAGCTAACGTTCAGCTGATTGGTTACGAGAAAGTTGGCGGTGCTCTGGTAACCGTTATGGTAAGAGGAGATGTCGGTGCTGTAAAAGCAGCAACTGATGCCGGTGCTGCAGCAGCTCAACGGGTTGGAGAACTCATCTCCGTTCATGTCATTCCACGTCCACACGGTGACGTAGAAATGATGCTTCCCGGAGCCAAGAAAGAAGCATAATGAATCATTGGACAAGTCCAAGCAGCAAAGGTCAAAATCTCTTTTGGAGGTTTTGGCCTTCGTCCTTTTTGTCAAGGATTTTGGTTTCATTTACATTTTAATAAGGGTGCTGTAAAATAAAATGCATCCGTCAGGTGGAATGAATCAATCATAGAAAAGGAAGTTTTGGCGAAAAGCATGAAGAAGAATGACAAAACATTAAAAGATTTAATGGATTCTAATCTGTATTCTCGCTATAGCGGACTAATATCCCTATCGAATATTTCTTTACAGCTGATAGATACCAGTGGCGATATTCTGCTTGAGTTTAATCCGTCTCCCGACTTTTGCAAATTTATATGCCAAGAAAATGAAACACGGATATGCTCAGATTATATTTCTAGATTAAAGCCGGGTAAGGGAGATCGTTTTATCTGTCGGTATGGACTAACGAACATTCTTTTGCCTATCGATATTAGCGACCAAACTATGGGTTATGTCGTCGGAGCGCAGGTATATTCAACGGATAGCGAATATCGGAAATATCTGATTGATATCATGGCCATAGCAAATGATAAAGAACTCGAACCGGAATTCATTGCGAAAGCCATTGCGGCAATAAAAACCATCGAAGAAAATAAAATTGATATTCATGAACAAATTTGTAATCATATTACCCAAAATATTTGCTATGACTTATCTCAAACCATCCATACTGCTGATAAGGCCATAGCGAGATTGTCTATCGAAAAGGAAATGCTGGAGAAAAAGATTATTGACCTCGAAGCAAAAAATATGTCCTTGGTGATTAATCCGCATTTCCTATTTAATACCCTTAACTCTATAGCACGAATCGCTTATTTTGAAAAATCCCATACAACGGAGGAACTCATATATTGTCTTTCCGATTTATTGCGGTACAACTTAAAGCAAGACGATGAGTTACACACTATCGGAGCCGAGATGGATAATATCGAAAAATACCTTTATATTCAAAAGATAAGATTTAAAAATCGTCTGGAATATGAAATTAACATTCCGGATCATATTAAACCCCATAGAATCCCCAACATGATAATACAGCCCATCGTTGAAAATGCCCTTATCCATGGTATTACCCCTAAAAGGGACGGGGGCAAGATAAAAATCTATGCAGAACAATATAAAAATGACATAAATATTTTTGTTGTGGATAATGGGAATGGCTTTCCCAAAGAAGTCTTACAAAGTTTACAGCAATCAGAAAATAAGCTGGGAATTGGTTTTCGCAGTACGGACAAACGGCTGAAACGATATTTTGGAGAGTATTACGGATTGAAGATTGCGAAATCAGACTATAGTGGAAGTACGGTCACCATCTCAATTCCCACCAAGCCTAATGCGAGGCGATCGTGATGAGTGTAGTTTTAATTGTAGAAGATGAACTACTCGAATTGGAATTCCTCAAATCGATTGTGGTTGAAGAGCTTCTCCCTACAGATAAAGTAGTCACTTGTGAAAGTGGAATTCAGGCTGTCAAAGCGGCGAAACAATATCGACCGAACATCATTGTAATGGATATTCTTATTCCGGAAATGGATGGGTTACAGGCTCTTCAGGAGATAAGGAAGTTCCTCCCCCAGGCATGTGTTATAATCCTATCGGCCTGTTCAGACTTTTTTTATGCGCAAACAGCAATTCGCCTCCGGGTCCAGGAATACTTGCTAAAACCCATTAAACCGGCCGTTTTTAAACAGGTATTTCGTGATCTGTTGGCTACTGTGGCTCCGTGCCAGGTACAAGATGACGAAGAACTTATGGAAAAGACGCCCGACCAGATATACTGTATAGAAAAATCGCTACAATATATTCACGATAACTTTAAACAAAAATTACCCCTGCAATTGGTCGCGTCCAAGGTATTTTTGAATCCCCAATATTTCAGCCGCATCTTTAAAAAAGAAGTAGGGGTTACCTATATAGATTATGTGAATAAACTAAAGATTGAATATGCCTGTAAATTATTGGAGACAACCGACTATCCCGCTTATCGCATTTCTAGTGAATGTGGTTTTACAGATCCCTCCTATTTTAATCGTGTCTTCGTACAGCAAATGAATATGACCCCTAAGGCCTATAGAAGAAAACAACTGTGTGACAGCGAGGATAAGGGCTGAGTCCCTTGCTGCTCAAATATTAGGAATAAGCACAACGACACTATGGAGAAAGTTATGTGAATATGGCTTAACTATAAATTCAGAAATAGAATATAACCACGAACCATTTCAATCATGAAATGGTTCGTTTCGTTTAAGTTATTATCACCGATTAAGCGCAGCGAATTGTGAGAACAACGCGGGGAAATCATTTCATGATTGAAATGATTTCCCCAAAACAAATTTTCCAATTGCAATTAATGGTATCGATAAATGCTTTTTCAGAAGGCATTATAAGCTTTATTATTTTTGGAGTAGAGTAATGGGGTGGCACAAATCTTGCTTATTATTTAGTTTAGTTGCTTAGTGTCCTTTCCAAAGGACCAACGGCTTCTTTCCGCGATTTTATCA
>JAUZPJ010000168.1 GCA_030706025.1 Bacillota bacterium
CTGACAACCTGTTAACCGGTTTAAAAGATATACAATGGATCCCGTAAACTGATCTGACGGTTTAATCTTCTTTTGCCGATAGTACCTAACAGCATGAGGGGCTGACAACAAAACAGGTAATTTCCCTGGAAAAACTTGAAAAGGTTCCTCTTGTTTCGGGTTAACCCTTCTGTCTGTCTTATAAAAATAAACTCTTTCCACGTTAACAGCCTCTTCATTAAGACGTGCTCGGCTAAACTCCTGTAGAATAACATCCTGTTTTTTCAAAATCATGACCCCCGAACTTTCTTGAGCTACTATCAAATTGTTTATGTAAAAATGATACCAAGGAAATCTGACTAAAATTCCAATTTATTAAAGGTTATCTATTATTGTAAATTGAAAGCCGGTGGTTGTCCATGATACCAAAAAGGAAGGAGCTCTAAAATTTAGAGACTCCTTCCTTATAGCGCCAAACTAGCTCATAATGTTACTACAAGCTTTTAGGCCTTTTTGCGCCAAATTTTAAGTTGCTGTGCTTCAGCGATCAGCCCTTCTCTAAAGTCGGGATGAGCAATCGAAATCAACGCCTCTGCACGCTGCCAAGTGGATAATCCTTTAAGATTAACCTTACCATACTCAGTGACCACAAACTGAACGGTCGGACGAGTATCGGTTAGCGCCGCGCCTAAAGTCATCATCCCTTTAATACGAGACTGGAGTTGACCACTTTTATCTTTATAAGTAGAAGGTAGGCAAATAAAGCTCTTTCCACCCTTTGAATTATAGGCAGCTTCCACAAAGTCAAGCTGTCCTCCAGCACCACTGATCATACTTGGACCAGCCGATTCTGAGCAAACTTGACCAGTCAAATCGATTTCCAAAGCACTATTGATAGAAATTAATTGGTCATTTTGAGATGCTATAAAAGGATGGTTTGTGTAATCAACGGGATAACCAGCCACAGAAGGGTTATTTCGAACAAAGTCATAGAGTTTCTGTGTTCCAGCTGCGAAAGCATAGACCATTCTTCCACGATCAAGGTTCTTACACATACCAGTTACTTTTCCAGCCTCAACCATATCTACAAATCCATCGACCAACATCTCAGTGTGTATTCCGAGGTCTTTCAGATCCGATTCAGCGATCATTTTTCCTAAGGCATTAGGCATTCCGCCAATACCTAATTGAATACATGCCCCATTACTAATTTCAGGTAGGACATACTCAGCGATTTGCTTATCGAGGTCTGAAGCGGGTGCCGAAGGTAAGATTGGAAGTCCTCGGTGCCCTCCTTCAACAACAAAATCCACCTTCGAAATATGAACTGCATGATCATAACCGCCATGGACGCTTGGCATATCCTCGTTTACTTCAACAATAACTGCACGAGCCTTTTCAATAGCAGCAGCATAGTGAGACACAGTAAGTCCAAAACTGAACCATCCATGTTCGTCCATGGGAGCCACTTGAATTGCTACGACATCTGTTTTTACATTTTCACGTAAATACCGTGGCAATTCGGAATATTTTAGCGGTATATAATATGCTTGGCCTTTTTGACATAACTTTCGTTCGCGTCCGCCAAGATGCCAGCTATTCCAAGTAAAATGTTCACCGCTAGGATCACATTCCAAACAAGCCACTGGTGAGATAATAACACCGCCGCGTAGATTTACATCAAATAGTTCGTCCTTACGCTTAGCCAACGCTTCATCCAGTAAACCGGGCATACTCGCAGCCCAGGCAAACTCTATCCAATCACCACTGCGAACTACTTTTACCGCTTCATCTGCTGAAACACACTTTTTGCGATACTCTTCCTGATACATTTGTAAATCTCCCCCTGATTTCATTTTCATAGAATGAATTAATGAGGTCGAGAATATCTTGAGAAGTTCTAGCGTTCCACGATTACAGCGATACCTTGGCCTCCGCCAATACATAATGTTGCCAACCCACGATGCGCATCTCTGCGTTTCATTTCGTGAAGTAATGACACGAGAATACGTGTCCCTGAAGCCCCAACAGGATGACCGATAGCAATCGCTCCGCCGTTTACATTCGTTTTATCCATATTGAGATTTAACTCTTGAGCGACTCTCAAAGTTTGTGAAGCAAAGGCTTCATTAGCTTCTACGAGATCGATATCTTCAATTTTCAATCCGGCTTTTTCCAAGGCCTTACGGCTAGCAGGGATCGGTCCAGTCCCCATGATCTTTGGATCTACGCCAGCTGAAGCCCACGATTTAATGGTCGCCATCGGTTTTAAACCAAGTGCTTCCGCCTTCTCTTTTGCCATGATGACAAGGGCAGCAGCTCCATCATTGATCCCCGAAGCATTTGCGGCAGTGACAGTTCCATCCTTTTTAAAGGCCGGGCGTAGTTTAGCCATAGAATCATAGGTTGCTCCAAAGCGAGGGAACTCATCTTGGGAAACAACCACGGGATCCCCTTTGCGTTGGGGAATGGTTACTGGTACTATTTCCTCAACAAATTTACCAGCTTTAATGGAAGCTTCGGCACGATTTTGGCTTGACACTGAATAACTATCTTGTTGCTCACGGGTAATACCAAACTGTTCCGCAATGTTTTCTGCTGTAATGCCCATGTGAATGTTGTCGAAAGCATCGGTTAACGCATCATAGACCATAGCATCAACTACGGTAGCATTACCCATTCTATAACCGGTACGCGCTTTTGGAAGTACATATGGAGCAAGAGACATATTCTCCATGCCACCCGCAACAACAATGTCAGCATCCCCTACCATAATTGACTGGGCGGCACATACGATCGTTTTGAGTCCAGATCCGCACACCTTATTCACAGTCATGGAGGGGACTTCTTGAGGAATTCCAGCTTTAATTGAAGCTTGACGAGCTGGATTTTGGCCTAGGCCAGCTTGAATAACATTACCCATTATGACCTCATCAACTTGGTCTGCGCTAATCCCTGCTCTGTTAATTGCTTCTTTAATAGCCAAGGCACCAAGTTCTACTGCTGCTTGTTGCCCAAGAGCACCATTAAAAGACCCAACAGGGGTACGTACTGCACTTACGATAACAACGTCTCTCATTGAAAGTCCTCTCCTTCTTAACACTTATAGTTGCACGAAGTTCCTACTTATTTGTTTTTAGCGAAGCACCACAGAGGGCGCTTCGCTAAACGTATCGTTAAAATTGATTCGTTAATCTTATTTAAGAATGTTAGCTGCAATAACCATACGTTGAACCTCACTGGTTCCCTCATAAATCTCCGTGATTTTGGCATCACGCATCATACGCTCAGCCGGATAATCCCGGGTATATCCGTATCCACCGTGGAGTTGAACACCCATGGTGGTTACAGCCATTGCCGTTTCGGAAGCGAAAAGTTTGGCCATGGCAGCGGCCTTGCCAACAGGTTTATGTTGCGAAGCCAAATACGCAGCTTGATATACAAGGAGACGAGCTGCTTCAATTTGTGTTGCCATGTCAGCTAGTTTGAATTGAGTATTTTGGAATTCAGAAATGGAATGGCCAAACTGTACTCTTTCCTTGGTATATTTCATGCATTGCTCGTAGGCACCTTGAGCAATACCTAATGCTTGAGAAGCAATTCCGATCCGACCATAATCAAGCGTTTGCATCGCAACTTTGAATCCTTGTCCTTCTTGGCCAAGCAGATTTTCTGCAGGAACATGGACATCTTCAAATACTAATTCGTAGGTTGCTGAGGAACGAATCCCCATCTTTTTCTCTTTTTTACCGAATGAGAAGCCAGGCATTCCCTTTTCAAGGATAAAGGCGGCAATTCCGCGATTTCCTTTGCTCTTATCCATTTGAGCAGTAACAACATAGGTATCTGCATAGTAACCATTCGTAATAAAGATTTTACTGCCATTTATGATGTACTCATTGC
Source organism: Bacillota bacterium (assembly GCA_030706025.1). GTDB lineage: Bacteria > Bacillota > Desulfitobacteriia > Desulfitobacteriales > Desulfitobacteriaceae > Desulfosporosinus. Next base: position 3,883 of record JAUZPJ010000168.1, read on the forward strand.
CAACTTTAACAGCTGTTGTACGGGTTCCTGAAGCATCAGATCCAGCCATGGCCTCTGTCAATCCAAACGCGCCGAGTTTTTCACCTGTTGCTAAGGGTACTAAATACTTCTTCTTTTGCTCTTCAGTACCAAACATATTGATTGGGTTGGCACAGAGACTAGAATGTGCGGAAATAGTGACACCTACGGAAGCATCGACACGGGAAAGTTCTTCGACTGCGATAGCATAAGAGATGTAGTCTGCACCAACACCGCCGTACTCTTCAGGGAATGTAATCCCAGCAAGGCCGAGCTCGCCGGCTTGCTTCCATAGATCTTCAGAAAATTCTTCTTTTTCATCGCGTTCTTCCGCGCCAGGGCCGCACTCTTTCTCAGCAAAATCACGTACCATTTTACGCATCATGATATGGTCTTCAGTTAAATCAAAAATCATTAGAAATCAATCCTTCTCTCTTTACTTTTATTTAAATTAATTGAATAGAGAAATTCCCATTCCTTTAATTCCTCGAGATCTTACCTATTTATCGTCCTTCAAAGGCGGGTTTGCGTTTTTCTAAAAAGGCAGTACAGCCCTCTGTTTGATCTTGCGTACTAAAGGTTAAACCAAAAACCTCAGCTTCGTAGGCTACCGCACTGTCTAAGTCCATGTTCGTGCCTCTTTGAATAGCACTCTTACTGAGCTGAACTGCCGCGGGAGCTCGTCCTGCGATTCGTTTAGCAAGCTTTTGGGCCTCTTCCATTAGGGTATCGAGTGGGTAGACCCGATTTACTAAACCAATGCGATAGGCTTCTTGGGCATCAAAGATATCCCCCGTGAAGAGTATCTCGCTGGCACGTCCTGTGCCAACTAGTCGAGGCAGACGCTGCGTGCCGCCAAATCCTGCCGTGAGTCCTAAAGTAACTTCAGGCTGTCCAAACTTTGCATTCTCACTGGCTAAGCGAATATCGCAAGACATAGCCAATTCACACCCGCCACCTAGGGCGAATCCGTTGATGGCAGCAATCACGGGTTGGGGCAGAAGTTCAATCTTACGGAAAGTCGCTTGGCCTAATTGACCGAAACGTCGGCCTTCCATAGAGTTAAAGTCTTTCATTTGAGATATGTCCGCGCCTGCGACAAAGGCCTTATCACCACTGCCTGTAAGTATGACAACTTTGACACTGGAATCTCTCCCTAGCTCATCGAGCGCTGTAGACAGTTCCGACAATGTGTCACTGTTCAAAGCATTTAAGGCTTTGGGGCGATTGAGGGTTAGAACGGCGATCGAGCCATTCTTTTCAAGTAAGAGATTTGCGTACTCCATGCTTTGTCCTCCTTTTTGATCTTATTTTGCACTTGAATGGATCGTCATTTCTTGGGAAAGAGAGGAACACCCATTCTTAAGCTCGGAGATTTCGCAGATTAATGTACACATTGAGAATTAAGCGTCGTATTTATAAAAACCACGACCAGATTTCCTGCCAAGCCAACCTGCTTTAACGTATTTACGGAGTAGTGGGCAGGGGCGATATTTGTCGCCGAGTCCTTCGTGGAGGACTTCCATAATAGATAGGACAGTGTCCAAACCAATTAAATCACCTAATGCTAAGGGTCCCATCGGGTGATTCATGCCCAATTTCATAACATTGTCAATCGATTCGACCGTGGCAATTCCCTCGTTAAGGGTGTAGACCGCTTCGTTAATCATGGGGATTAAAATCCGGTTCGCCACAAACCCAGGGGCGTCATTGACTTCTACCGGTGTTTTTCCCATTTCGAGGCTGAGGGTTTCGATTGTTTTATACACTTCGTCACTAGTCGCTAAACCGCGAATAATCTCAACCAGCTTCATCACTGGAACGGGATTCATAAAGTGCATTCCGATCACACGATCTGGTCGCTTGGTGAACGCAGCAATTTCAGTGATGGGTAGGGATGATGTATTGGTTGAAAGAATCGTATGTTGTGGACAAATGACGTCAAGTTGAGAGAAAATTTGGCCCTTAATCGTCATATTTTCAACCGCAGCCTCAATAACAAGGTCTGCTGAAGCAGCGTCTTGTAAGGAGATCGATTTTGTAATGCGCGCTAAAGTTGCTTCCATATCTGTCGCATTAAGTTTTCCCTTCTCAACACTGCGACGGAGGTTTTTCTCAATGATGCCAAAACCGCGAGTTACAAATTCGTCTTTAATGTCGTTTAGGATGACCGAGTAGCCCGCTTGGGCAGCAACCTGAGCGATTCCACCACCCATCTGTCCTGCCCCAATAACCATGATTGTCTTCA
>JAUZPJ010000169.1 GCA_030706025.1 Bacillota bacterium
GTCGTTTTCTAAAATAGTAGCCCCGGCAATGAGATTAGGGTGGATATGTGCTAAAGATGAAGTCATGAAAAAATTAATAGTAGCCAAACAAGCTGCTGACTTGCATACTAATTATTATTCGCAAAGAATAGTGCACCAATTCTTAGTAGATAACGATCTGGAAAATCATATAATAAAGATTAAGCAAATGTACAAAAGCCAAAGAGATTGTATGGTGTCAATGGTTGAAAGATACTTCCCGGAAGAAGTAAAAAGTACAAAACCTGAAGGAGGAATGTTTCTTTGGGTAACACTTCCAGAGGGAATTTCGTCATTAGATTTATTTAATCTTGCTGCTAAAGAAAATGTCGCTTTTGTACCCGGAGATCCGTTTTATGCTAATGCAAAAAATACTAATACTCTAAGACTGAATTACACAAATTCCAGTGAAGAGATGATCGAAGAAGGTATCAAAAGATTGGCAAAGGTAATAAATGAAATTATGAAAGGTATATAGAAACTTCTGCAAGTTAATAAGTCCTAATATTTGGACTTAAATTAGCACACCGTTTAATTTTTAGAGTAAGGAATCGGCAAAATGAAAAATGACAAACGCCATAATATATGGATAACGTTAATCTACAAAATGCCTTCATTATTTTTTGGTTATCTTTTATATGCAGTTGCAATTCTCTTAACACTTTATTCAAAACTTGGGATGAGCCCTTGGGATGTTTTTCATATGGGTATTGTTAATCATTCCATTCTTTCTTTAGGAGAGGCATCAGAAGTAGTAGGGTTTTGCATAATAATACTATCGATTTTTTTAGGCGTAACTCCAGGTATTGGAAGCATTTTAAATATGATTTTTATCGGCTTATTCGTGGATTTAATTAATAAGACGGGAATAATAAAAACCCCCGAAAATCTGATATATAGGATAGTCATGCTTGTTTTAGCTATTATCGTTATGGGACTTGCCACATATTTCTATCTGCGAGTTGAATTAGGTGCTGGTCCGAGAGATGGTTTAATGGAGGGACTTGTAAGAAAACTAAATAAACCGGTTTGGTTTATAAGAGGAACCATAGAAGTAACTGCTCTAATAATAGGTTTTGTTTTGGGAGGGCCGGTCGGTATAGGGACGCTTTTGCTAGCATTGTTAATTGGGCCGTCGGTACAATTCGCATTTAAGATTGGTAAATATGATTCTAAAAAGGCTAAGCATATTGATTTGATTGATTTATATAGGGGTATTATAGGCTTAAAGAATGCAGAAATAAGGAAGAATTAGATGTTTGACCCCGACACAATTCCGACGGGACGGAGGAATTGTGTCGGCACTTATGGTATGCACAATTGTTTTAACATCGTAGTCGCTGTCGTTTCCTTATTGATTTATACCAGTATGAAGCTCAGCTATCCCGATTTGATCAACTACAAATGGCTATTGATCAGGTCATTTTGAAGGTCCAGGAATATTTAATACTCGAGCACTAACAACTTGACAATTGAGTGAATTTTATTATAATGAAGCCAACGAAATAAAAGGTGTGCCCAATTTAGATTGGAAGACTGCCGAAAACGACAACAGAGATTCTGTTGGTGTTTTCGGTTTTTTTATTAAATCCCGGGATCGGGCTGTAGAAAGAGGAATAAAATGTATTTACTTATTGATCATTATGACTCATTTGTTTTTAACCTTAAGGCATATTTTGAAGAGCTGAACTGCTCTGTTCAAGTTATTCATACTCATAAGGCTACTCCGGATTATACTGAACAAATCGAGAACCTCGAAGGGATCATTTTTTCTCCCGGTCCCAAGCGTCCCGAAGACTGTGGACATTCGGCTGCCCTTCTTCGTGCTTTTTGCCATAGTGTTCCTATTTTGGGGATTTGCCTTGGCCATCAGCTTATTGGGCATACATTCGGAGCCAAAGTTATCAAAGGCCTTCGGCCAATGCATGGGAAAATCACCAGGCTAAACAATTATGATACGGGCGTCTTACATGGACTCCCGGATAAATTTGATGTGACCCGTTATCATTCTTTAGTCGTATCAGAGGATTCTTTGCCGGATTGTTTGCGGATCGATGCCAGGGCTGAAGACGGAGCCATTATGGCTATATCCCATAAGAAATATCCGATATTTGGTGTACAGTTTCATCCCGAGGCGATTTTATCGCAATATGGATATGAGGTTCTAAAAAATTTTATTCAAATAGCCGAAAAAAGGAGAAAAAAGAATGGCTAAATACAAGGAGTGGGCACATTATTGTCCTGCCATCGATATATATTCCTGTTTTTCTCAAGAAAAGGACACAGTGTTCCTGGATTCTTCTTTAGAAAATATGTACGGAAATTATTCGATTATCGGAATCCATCCCTATCTAAAAGTCGAAGACAGAAACGGTGAGTTGTTTGTAAATGGTGTCATTCAAGAGGGGACATTTGCCGATTACATTTCTGAGTATTTAAAAGCTCATTTGGAAGAGAATCCAACAACGCTGCCTCTGCTGTCAGGAGCTATAGGTTATCTTGCCTATGATTTCGGTATGAGGTCGAACGAGCTCTCCTCCCGCCATACCAAAGACGTTGATATTCCTGAGGGATTATTCGTTTTTTATGAGCATTTGATTATTGAAGACAAAAAAAACAGAACGATTTATTTGACTGCCACAGAGCGCTTGAATAATTGCGAAGAAAGTCTAGGCGCTTTGGAAAAGGATCTTGAAGAAAGACTAAATAACCGCACATCAAACCGATCCCCGGGCAAGATGGAAAAAAGAGATTTTACTATTCGTTCTGATTTTAAGAAAGAGCAATACCTTGAAGCGATCAACAAGGTAATTAACTATATCGTTGAAGGCGATATCTATATAACCAATCTGACCCGTCAAATCATCGTGGAGAGTCAGGTACAGCCCTATGAAGTGTTTTTACGGCTCCATGAGACCAACCCTGCGCCTTTTAGCGGCTATCTGAATTTTGGAGACTTTAAGATTGTTTGTTCTTCACCGGAGCGGTTTTTAAAATTAGTCGACGGTATTGCGGAAACACGCCCCATTAAAGGTACCAGAAAAAGAGGCGAAACCCCGGAAGAAGACAACGCATTGCGAACAGAATTATTGCATTCCTCCAAAGACCAAAGTGAATTATTGATGATCGTCGATCTGGAGCGGAACGACCTGAACAAAGTCTGCGAACCCGGAAGTGTTAAAGTCACCCAGTTGTTCGATGTTGAAGCCTATGCGACGGTATTCCACTTGGTGTCGACGATTATTGGAAAACTTAAAGAAGGTATGACTTCGATGGATCTTCTCGTCGCAATGTTTCCCGGCGGATCCATCACCGGGGCACCGAAGCGGAGAGCCATGGAAATCATCGATGAGGTGGAACATTCTCGCCGAGGGCTTTATACTGGGTCGATCGGTTATCTCTCTTTGGATAATAGCTGTGATTTTAATATCGTGATTCGTACCGCAGTCTATAAAGACGGGACGTACCATTTGGGGGTTGGCGGTGGGATTACCTGTGAATCCGATTTGGAATTTGAATTCGAAGAAACCGAACAAAAAGCCAAAGCCTTACTGGAGGCCATGAAATAAACCTTTAAAGGATTTCGTGGTGGATGAATCTTCGCCGAATCCAGGTATGTTTAGAGGAAAAAACATTGATTTTTAATATTGAATACCAAACGAGTATTTTAGCTTTAGCCGCTCTCAGAGCGGCTATTTTGATATAGAGTATCCTAGGGGTGCCTGAGAGGGTACCCCTCCTAATTGTTTACGGACTTGTAATTTGCAAATTCAGCGCATTTTAAGAAGTTCTTAAGATTTATATCTAGGTTATCGTAAGATTTGCTTGCTATCATGGCCTTGAAGGTGATTTGTAAAGGGCGTGATATAATTTGTACAAAGTAATAAGGGAGAGGGATACATCATGAACATATTGGTATGCGATGATGATAAAGAAATATGTGAAGCGATAAAAATTTATTTAGAAAATGAAGACTATAAAGTATTTAAGGCCTTTCACGGACTTGAAGCATTAGAAGTGATCGAAGAAAATGAGATACATCTCGTAATTATGGATATCATGATGCCCCAAATGGATGGGCTAAGGGCAACCATCAAGATAAGGGAAGATAAAAATATACCGGTCATTATGCTTTCGGCAAAATCCGAGGATACTGACAAAATACTAGGCTTAAATATGGGCGCGGACGATTATGTAACAAAGCCCTTTAATCCCTTAGAGCTCATCGCAAGGGTGAAGTCTCAGCTAAGAAGATATACCGCCCTGGGAAGCTTAGAAACTAAAAATAACCTTTATAAGACGGGCGGCCTTGTGATCGATGATGAGAGTAAGCGAGTAACTGTCGATGGCGAGGAAGTAAGACTCACTCCCGTCCAGTATAAAATCTTAAAGCTGTTGACGGCCAACGCCGGCAGAGTATTTTCCATTGATGAACTCTATGAAAGGGTTTGGCAGGAAACAGCCTTTAGCCCGGAAAACACGGTTGCAGTGCATATTCGCAAAATAAGAGAAAAGATCGAGATAAATCCGAAGGAACCGAACTATTTGAAGGTGGTGTGGGGGATTGGATATAAGGTGGAGAAACTATAGCCATTCGCTAGTGATTAAGATTATTGTTTTTATTGTAGGCATACTTTGTTTTACAAATGCCATCACAATCTTGGCCGATATTGCAGTTATAAAGGATCTCAATATGGATATTGCTTTTGAAAAGAGCTATTTTCAGGGGGCAGATTTTCTAAATGATAGTAGGGATATTGTCTGGAATTTGCGAGACATTACCGAAAAATATCAGAGTGAGGAACATGTTTTAAAGGGTGATACTCTTTCGGAAGCCGAACTTAGAGATAGAGAAGAACCGTTGTTTGGGGATTTTAGGATTCACTCTAAATACTATCATCCCAATCTATCGGATCAAGAAAATCACACAACCTTTAAGGAGGTTTATGCTGATAAAATTGCTCAGTTAAGAGATCAATTGATCAAACAAGAACTACAACATTATAATGCCGCTTTGCAAAAATTAAAAAGTTATCCCGGTTTAATCTATTATGCCAAAGATGGTGATACTGAGTTAACGAATAGTCCTAATAAAACAAAAGACTATTTCAAATCCTTCCCCACCTATATGATCTTTGACGGAGCGGAGGAGACAGTTTCCCCGGCGGAAATTAAAGAAAGTCCTCATTACTCCTGGATTAACTCAAATAATCAATTGGGAAGTCAAAGTATAGTCTATATTGCCTTTACCAAGGATTTTTCGAATCCCCGTGAGGAAGCTTGGGCTAACAATATAATAGTTGTGGACAACGGTTTGTACCAAATCGCAGCTTTTTTATTAGGTTGGGCAGTAGCCGCTATATATCTACTCCTAGTCATCGGTAGAAATTCTAACAAGGTGCAAGAAGTTCAGTTTAATTTTATCGATAGAATTTATAATGATTTTAAACTTGTGCTTTGCTTTGTGCTCATGGGCTTATGGGTTGCGGCAATAAGTTGGGTAAACCATTACAAAATTCATGAAATGATCTTTCCGATTACCTTTTTAGTTGCCACCTTGGGATCGATATTGGTCCTTTCCTTCGTCAAACATCTTAAAAACAAGACATTGATCAAGCAGACAATCGTCTATGCCCTCTTTCACAAACTATATAAATTTATCAAGGATATTTATGACAGTGGCAGTGTTGGAGTAAAGGTGGCAATCATCGTCATCGGTTATCCGGCCTTAGTCGCTTTAACCTTCTTCATGTTCCCAATAACCATAGGTGCTGCTGCCTGGATCGCCCTGAAGAAGGTCAAGGAGTTTAACGTCCTAAAAGAAGGAGTACAGAAGGTCAAAGAGGGAGATATCCACTATACCATTGATGTGCCGGGTGATGGGGAGTTTGGCAAATTAGCAGCGGATATTAATAGCATCACCGATGGCTTAAGTAACGCTGTACAAAATGAACTGAAAAGTGAACGTTTAAAAACAGAGTTAATTACCAATGTATCTCATGATATTAGAACCCCCTTGACCTCCATTATCACCTATGTGGATCTCCTGAAAAAGGAGAAGGACCCCGAAAAGGCCGAAGAATATCTTGAAATAATCGACCAGAAGTCCCAACGCTTAAAA
>JAUZPJ010000017.1 GCA_030706025.1 Bacillota bacterium
ACGAATTCGCGTTATGAGCAGTCTGGCTAACGAATCGAAGTGTACAATTGTGGCTTCTGTTCTCGCTGTGGAAAGGAGGGTGTTTCCTCTTGAACGCTGGCGAGAGTATACTTTGCTATTTGAAGCTGGAAAAGGGTATAGCTTGTCTGATATTCTCACAGCCTTAACTACTGGGGGGTATGAACGTGTTGAAACGGTCGAAGGGAAAGGGCAGTTTGCATTAAGGGGGGGCATTTTAGATATTGCCCCTTTAGATAGAGAGGCTGTGCGGATTGAGTTTTTTGATGATGAAGTTGATTCTATTCGAATGTTTGACCTTGAAACACAAAAATCCGTGGCTCCTCTAGAGAAGGTATTGATCTCTCCGGCAATGGAGTATGTAGTTACTAAAGAGGAGCTGGGGCAGCTTCGCTTTGCTATTCGAGCAGAAGCTCGTAAAACTATCAGTATGTTGCAGCGTTCTGAGAGGAGAGAGGCCGCCGAACGGCTGCAAAATCAGGTTAATTTTTTGGAAGAAAGACTTGAACAGGGCATCTTAGATGAAAATGTCTATCCCTTTCTCTCCTTAGTGAAAACGTCTCCACTTGTGCCTTTTTTTTCGTATCTTGCTAAGGATCACATTGTTGTTCTTGATGAGCCGCAACGCTTAAAAGAGCAGTTAGAGTTTCAGGCCAATGAACGGTCACTCGAATTCACACAGCAATTAGAATCTGGTGAGGCCTATGTTCATCCGGAGACTCAATTTATAGACTATGAAGACATTTTGATTCATTGTAAAAAACACCCGCTGGTTGGTCTGTCAACATTGCTTCGACAGGCACCAGGGTTTGAACCCAAGAGAGTTTTTAATCTTAACGCCCGCCCATTGACAGGTTTTATGGGGAAGACAAGTTTGTTAGTAGAGGAGATAGGGCATCGTAAGGATGCCGGTAATGTAGTAGCACTGTTTGCTGGAGATAAAGATCATGTCGAGCGGCTAATTCAGGGTTTAAAAGATAGTGGAGTAACAGCCTTCCGCCAAGGGTTGGATGATCCAGTTAAAACGGGACAGGTTTATGTTTATCCGAATTCCCTTGATCAAGGGTTTGAATTGCCACTTGGAAAGCTAGTCGTCCTAACAGAAGCTGAAATTTATAAAAGGGAAAGCAAGGCGGCTAGCAAGAAGGCCGGTCCAGCGGCCAAGAAGAATCTCTATATTTCTGATCTCAAACCAGGGGATTACGTGGTACATATCCACCATGGGATCGGGCAATTTACCGGTATTGAACGGTTAGAAGTCGGTGGAATTGAAAAAGATTATTTTGGGATCCGCTATGCCGGGGAGGATCGGCTCTATGTTCCGCTTGATCAATTACATCTCTTGCAAAAATATTTGGGAAGTGCCGCTGAAACTTTGCCTAAGCTTTATAAGCTTGGGGGGACGGATTGGGTTAAAGTTAAAAGCAAAACCCGTAGTGCGGTTAAAGAAATGGCGATTGACCTTGTAAAACTTTATGCGGAGCGTGAGGCAATTCAAGGATTTGCTTTTTCGCCAGACAATGTTTGGCAACAGGAATTTGAGGAGAAGTTCCCCTATCCCGAGACCCCGGATCAATTACAAAGTATTGAAGATGTAAAAAAGGATATGATGCGTCCTCGGCCGATGGATCGATTACTTTGTGGGGATGTGGGATATGGTAAAACGGAAGTTGCTCTTCGTGCGGCCTTTAAGGCTGTGATGGATAGTAAGCAAGTGGCTGTTCTTGTCCCAACCACCATTTTATCTCAGCAACATTTTAATACTTTTAGAGAACGGTTTATCGGCTATCCGATTACCATTGAAATGCTAAGCCGTTTTCGTTCTCCAAAGGAGCAAAAAGAAATTCTCCAGGGACTAAAGGACGGACAGATTGATATTATTGTGGGGACGCATCGCATTCTTTCTGATGCGGTTAAATTTAAAGATTTGGGTTTATTGGTCATTGACGAAGAGCAGCGTTTTGGGGTTGCCCACAAAGAGAAACTAAAAACGTTAAAGGGTAATGTGGATGTACTCACCTTGTCAGCAACCCCAATTCCAAGAACGTTACATATGTCTCTTGTGGGTGTAAGGGATATGAGTGTAATTGAGACCCCACCTGAAGGGCGGTATCCGGTGCAAACCTATGTTACGGAATATCGGCCCGATGTAGTGCGGGATGCTATACGGCGCGAGATTCAGCGTGGAGGGCAAGTTTACTATGTCCACAATCGAGTGGAGGATATGGATCAAGTCACCCATTTTCTAGGCCAATTGGTTCCTGAGGCACGCTTTGGTGTCGCTCACGGTCAAATGCGTGAAACAGAACTGGAGCGTGTCATGCTTGATTTTCTAGAACAGGAGACGGATGTTTTAGTTTCTACGACCATTATTGAAACGGGACTTGATATGCCCAATGTCAATACATTAATTATTGATGAGGCGGACCGTTTTGGGCTATCCCAACTTTACCAACTGCGGGGGCGTGTTGGTCGATCGAATCGCAAAGCCTTTGCTTATCTCTTGTTCAAACCGCAAAAGGTTCTTACGGAAATTGCTGAAAAACGTTTGGCAGCTATACGCGAGTTCACGGAATTCGGGGCAGGATTTAAAATAGCCATGCGAGACTTAGAAATACGCGGTGCAGGAAACTTAATCGGTGCTCAACAGCATGGCCATCTGGCGGCGGTAGGATTTGAACTTTACAGTCAGATGCTCAAGGAAGCAGTTTTGGAACTGAAGGGTGAAAAGATCGAAGAAGTCACGGAACCCAGCATTGAGCTTCAGGTTGATGCTTTCCTACCGGATTCCTATGTTGTAGAAAGTCAAACTAAGGCGTCGTTGTACCAACGACTGGCCCTGGTACAAGACGAGGAGCAGCTTAGTGAGATGATCGACGAATTGGTCGATCGTTTTGGCACCCCACCGCGCGAAGTCGAACATTTAATTGAGATTATCCGACTCAAATTGCTGGCTAGTTCTTTAAAAATTGAACAGATCCAACAAGCTAAACAAAATGTAATCCTTCGGTTTGCAGCCAATCCGAGTATAACAGGAGAATATCTGATGGCCGTGGCATCAACTTCCCCTTATCCCTTGTCCTTCAAGACGATGCCCGGAGGGAATTTGGAGTGCCAAATTCGGATGCGCACGCTTGGGCAAGAAGAAATGATCGAAGCAGTGCGTCGAGTGCTGGTTGTCTTTGGCAATATTGCTTCGGGGGCAACTCCTTGATATACTAGTCTCATGCAAATTGAAAGGGTGTGTCAATATGAAAAAATCCCGTGTGGGGATTATTTTTGGAGTCCTTGCATTAATACTTGTGGCCACGGGGTGCTCTTCGTTGGTTGGTGGTAAATGGGCAGCAAAAGTCAACGGAGATCCGATCTTAGTGAAAGATTATGATGCTCGAGTGGCTGATGCGCAAAAAATTTATGAATCCCAAGGAATGAAGTTTGATACGGACCAAGGAAAACAGGCCTTATCCCAGGTGAAAAGCCAGTTATTAGATCGCATGATTGAGGGTAAACTTATCGCTCAGGAAATTAAGAACCTGAAACTTAATACTGAGGATGCCAAAGTGAAGGAGCAAGAAGACTCTATTAAGAAAAACATGGGTGATGAGCAGAAATTTCAAGATACCCTTAAACAACAGGGCATGACGGAACCGGAATTAAAAAATTTCTTGGCGGTTTATGAAAAAGAAACGGCTGACATCAAACCAGTTACTGATGCTGATGCCAAGGCGTATTTTGATAAAAATGTAGCTCAATACGGTCAGCCTGAAAGTGTTACTGCCCGCCATATTTTGGTTAAAACGGAAGATGAAGCTAAAGCAATTATTGAACAACTCAAAGCGGGAGCTGATTTTGTAAAGCTCGCTAAAGAAAAGTCTATCGAGCCTGGAGCAAAAGACTCAGGTGGAAGTCTTGGAACGTTTACTAAGGGGAAAATGGTTCCGGAATTTGAAACTGCAGCCTTTGCACAAAAGGTGGGCACATATTCAACAACTCCAGTAAAGACCGAATTTGGGTATCATGTTATTTTAGTGGAAGCACATACTCCCGCGACCGCCGCTGATTTTACCAAGGTAAAGGCCCAGGTGGCACAAGATGCGCTCAATGCGGCGAAAGATACGAAGTTCCAAACGTATTTTGACGCTTTGCGCAAGAATGCTAAGATCGAGTATTCAAAAGGATATCAGCCTGCGAGTTAAATGGGGTTAAACTTTATAGTTATCGTCGAGTTTAAGAAGGCAAATGTTTGCCTTCTTTTGTTTTACTATGGAAAATAATGAATAATTGGCAATCCCTAGATATATACTATCATTGATTTAAGGTGACAAAATCAAGGGGGAAAAAGATTTTTTCGGACGACAAAGGAGGAAAACGCGCCTATGAAAGCAACAGGTATTGTGAGGAGAATTGATGACCTCGGTCGTGTCGTTATTCCAAAGGAAATTCGTCGGACTCTTCGTATTCGGGAAGGAGATCCGTTAGAGATTTTTGTAGATCGGGAAGGGGAAGTTATCCTAAAGAAGTATTCTCCGATCCGTGAATTGGGAGAATTCGCGAAGGAATACGCCGATTCTTTAGCTGAGGCAACTGGGCATATAGCCTGTATTACAGACCGAGATACGATTATAGCAGTATCAGGTGCATCAAAGAAAGAGTACTTAAATAAAGCGGTGGGACCAGCGGTAGAACAGGCAATGGAAGAAAGAAAAACTATTCATATCGGAATGACAGGAGAACATGTCTCGTGCAAAGCCTGTCCGGAAAATGAGGAAGAGGATAAATGTAAGTTCACAGGTGAAGTCGTGGCGCCGATTATTTCCCAAGGTGATCCAATTGGTACGGTGATGCTCCTGTCTAAAGAATCTAATATTAAGATGGGCGATTTAGAAATCAAATTAGTGGAGACTGCCGCTGGTTTTTTAGCCAAGCAGATGGAACAGTAATCATACATTCCGACAAAATAAAGCGGCATTGCCGCTTTATTTTACTATTAGAAAGCATAAACTTACGTTATATACTTTCTAAGCATAAGAGCAACTTAGGCTGCCACCTAGCCGGAGGCTTCCAAGAAGTCTAACCCGTGCGAAGACAGTGTCTTCGGGCGCCAGCCAAGTTTTCTTTATGTGTTATTAGCTTCTTCCTACCAACTCTTACTAGTTGCTTTTACTCTTTCTATGGGTAAGCTTCAAAAAGTTGAGGTAAAGTAACGCCGAGGGTGCTAGTGACGTAGTGTGCAAGTCGGTTTACTTTATGCTAAAATACCCCCAGGAGGTGGAAGAAAATGTCCTCGCGTCTTCATGTTATTGGTTTAGGCCCTTCAGGGCTCGAGCAGTTAAGCCTTGGAAACTACCGGCTTATATGCGGTTCAAAGAAGATTTTTGCGCGAACATCTCAGCATCCTTGTGTCCAGGAATTGCTAGCTGAGGGTGTGCGGATAGAATCTTTTGACGAGATTTACACTAACGAATCATCGTTCGAGGGAGTGTATCAAAAGATTACAGAGCGGTTACGTGAGGAACTGCAAAAGGGGACAGAGGTAATCTACACAGTCCCCGGCCATCCCATGGTTGCGGAAAGGACGGTCCAACTTATTGAGGAAAAGCTTGCCCAGGACTATGAGATCGTTATCCATCCCGCCATGAGTTTTGTCGATGAGATTTTTAGAAGCATGAAGTTTGATCCTATTGAGGGAGTGCTCATTCGGAATTACGATGCCATCAAGGAGCTAGGATTGACAGGCCGGGAATGGCTTGTTATCCCTCAGGTGTATGATAAACTAATTGCTTCGGAAGTAAAATTGGATCTTATGACAGCCTACCCCGATGATGCATGGGTGTTTGTAGCCCAGGCCCTAGGTACGTCAACAGAACGAGTGGACAAGCTTCCGCTTTATGAAATGGATCATGGAAGATTTGATCACTTAACGACGGTTATTTTGCCACCTAACTCAAATGTTATTTCCCTTACCAAGTTGGCCAATGTGATGGCAATCTTGCGATCTAAAGAAGGGTGTCCATGGGATCGAGAACAAACTCATGAATCGCTGAAACAATGCCTTATCGAAGAAAGTTATGAGGTGCTTGAAGCGATTGAGAAGCACGATATGTATAATTTGTGTGAAGAGTTGGGAGACTTATTATTACAAGTTGTTTTTCACACTCAACTTGCTTCGGAAGAAAATGAATTTGAACTCCATGATGTCCTTCGCGGGGTTATCCAAAAACTCATTCGCCGACATCCCCATGTTTTTGGAGAAGAAACGGCAGAGACAGCGGATGATGTGATCTTGACCTGGGATAGAATAAAGAAACAAGAAAAAGCACGTGAACATACTAAGCCGGCTTTCTTCCGCGATCCTAAAGGTCTGCCTGCACTAATGTTAGCATCCTCAACCCAGCGTAGAGTGGCTAAGGTTGGATTTGACTGGCCCGATATTGAGGGCCCCTGGGAGAAGGTTGAGGAGGAATTACACGAACTTAAAACCGCTTTAGCTGATGGAGTAGGAATCCGAGAAGAATTAGGGGATTTAATCTTCGCTATCGTAAATTTATCCCGGTTTTTAGATTTAGATGCGGAAGAGGTCCTACGGGATGCTATACATAAATTTCAGAATCGTTTCTTGAAAGTGATGGAATTGAGTCAAAAAAAAGGCTTAGATTTCGAGCAGTTATCTCTTGACAAAATGGATGTTTTATGGGAAGAGGCAAAATCTATAGAAAATAGTTGCAAAATAAAGTAATATAAACGTAATAAGCAGGAGATTAGCCATTTATCGCGAAATATAATTGTCGGTAAAAAGATCAGTTATTTAGGAGGGACTATTTTGAATAAGGCTGAATTAGTTAGCGCAGTTGCTGAGAAGGCTGACATGTCCAAGAAGGATGCAGAAAAAGCCGTAAGCGCCGTTTTTGCAACAATCGAGGAGTCCTTGGCACAAAACGAAAAGGTTCAACTTGTTGGTTTTGGGACCTTTGAGGTAAAAGAGCGTGCCGAACGGACTGGAAGGAATCCGCAAACGAAGGAAACTATTGTGATTCCTGCCGCTAAAGTACCTGGTTTCAAAGCGGGAAAGGCTCTCAAAGACGCAGTTCAAAAATAAGTCTTTGGATTTTGTTAAAAGGTCAGGTTCCGGTTCTGGAGCCTGATTTTTTGATACAATCAGAAAGTATAAACTTCGTTATTATACTTTCCAAGCATAAGGGCAACTAGGGCTGCCGCCTTCGCCAAGGCTGCAAGAAGGCTAATTCGTGCGAAGACAGTGTCTTCGGGCGCCAGCCAAGTTTTCTTTATAATGTTCAAAAAGCCAGTAAATGGCGGAAGACAAAGCAACCAGTGCCAGCCCTAGTTGCAGCAAAGGGAGGGTGAGTAATTAATGCGCATTGATAAATATTTAAAGGTTTCTCGTCTCATCAAGCGTCGCACGGTAGCAAAGGACGTTTGTGTCGGAGAAAAAATCTCAATTAACGGGCGAACGGTTAAACCCTCAGCAGAGGTCAAACCAGGGGACCGCGTTAACCTAGAACTGGGAAATCATATTATCGAAGTTCAGGTTCTAGCTACACCTAATAGTATAAAGGCTAACGAGGCCCATACACTTTATGAATTGATAAGAGATGAACGCAAGACAGAGTCTTAATGACAAGGCTCTGTCTTTATTTTTTTATCAGAAGCCTTATGAAGCGCACTGACTCCTACTTCTAAAAGAAAAGCAACCTGAATAAGATTTAGGAAGAAAATAAATTAGGGGGATAGGGCATGGTGAACAAAGTTGGCAAAGGGCATCGCCTTGTCATGGAAAATCGCGAACAAATTGCGTTGACTGGAGTACAAAAGGTTCAGTCCTTTGACCCCAAGGAAATTGTTTTAGAAACTGAACTTGGGATTTTGAGTATCAAAGGAGATCAATTAGGCATTAAAACGCTTAATCTTGAGGAAGGAATGGTAGATATTTTAGGTTACGTCAGTGCTTTGATCTACCATCGAAATGCTAGCGAGGGTTCACGACAAAGCTTTCTAAACCGGATTTTCCGGTAAGTCTTCACAATGATAAGAAGGGAGGAAGAACAATCTCTGAATTCGTGACGTTTTTTTGGATTATTGTGGCAGGGTCAATTGTTGGACTGGTTTTCGATTTTTACCGATCCTTTCGACGTTGGCAAAGATGGGGGCGGGTTTCAACCTTTGTTGGAGATGTTCTCTTTTCTTTAGTGGCATTGTTAATTCTCTTTCGTTTTTTTGAAAGAGCCAATGCTCTAGCATTTCGATTCTATATTATTTGGGGAAGTTTGCTTGGACTAGTCCTCTATCTAAGAATATTGAGCCAGTATTTCATACGTTTCTTTTTTGGGTTCTATCGGGTTATAACGTATATCACGGGGCTTATCCACAAGGGGATAAAAGTTCCAATTAGGGGCCTCGTCGTTCTTATGAGACCGCCATATGCAATATTGCACTGGTTTAGCCTCCTAGTATTTCGAATTGGGGAATATCTTCTTCTTGAACCGATCTTGCAAATCGTAAGAAAGCTAAAAGTGTGGTGGAATAGTCTTTTGCCGCCTAGGACTAACGGGTAAAATTACCAAAAGGGATTGATTGCTGTATCAAGAATGGCTATAATGGAGTTATCCACTGTTTGTCCACGATTTGTAGGTGTTTTGTCCACATATTATCCACACTTTGTGTATAACTTTTTAGCAAGGGTGTGCCAAGGTGCAACTAGAAATTCGAGGTTTGGAAAAACTAAGCTTTAGAGAGCGTCAAGCGGTAATTCTGAAGGAAAGTGGAAAACCTCTTGAAACGATTGCCAAGCAGCTCCGCCTGAGTCAGAGTTCTGTGGCCACTCTATTAACTAGAGCGAGGAGCAAGGGTTATGAGATCGTTTGTATTATACCAGGTGGGGAACTCGGTTTAGGAGGAGAGGAATTGGATGAAGAGGGTTCGTCAGAAGATTAAGACTCGAAATCGAAAAGGGGTTCGACTTCGCGGCGGATCACTTTTTGTTCTGTGTTTTGTGCTTGCAGTGGTTGGGAGCTCAGCATGGCAATTGTGGCAGCTTCGTTCCCAAGTTGAAGGGCAGATAGCCAGTTTAAACCAAGAAAAGACAACCTTGCTCCAAAAGGAAAAAAGTCTGCACGAAGAAATTACGCAGTTAAATACCCCAAGTTACATTGAGCAATTGGCCCGAGAGCAGTTGGGACTCGTAAAACATGGTGAGATTCTCATATCTCCCAAGAATTAGTATTCTAGATTAGTCGTCTTAACCTTGACAGGCATGAAATTAACTGCATATAATATAGAGTAGTATAGATAGATCATCACAAGGAGGAGTTTGCTTCGTATGGCCATTGAGGTTGGCAGTATCGTTGAAGGGATCGTGACGGGGATCACGAACTTTGGGGCATTTATTGAATTGCCGGATAGAGTAACCGGACTCGTACATATCTCGGAAGTTGCTGATGCCTATGTTAAGGATGTTCGAGATTATTTAAAGGAACAGGATCATGTTAAGGTAAAGGTCATTCACGTTGATGAGAAAGGGAAAATCGGACTTTCAATTAAACAAGCAAACCCCACTGTTCGTAATGTGGGTCGTGAACGCCGTCTTCCGCCAACTGTGTCCTTTGAGGATAAATTGGCTAAATTCATAAAAGACAGTGATGAGCGTCAAATAGAATTTCGTCGTGCCACAGATTCTAAACGTGGAGGAAGAGGTTCAAGTAGATATTAGGATTTAACCGCCTGGGGGCGGTTTTTCTTATATCTATTAAGATGTTATACTGCAGAACTGAGACTTTCATCTTAGAAAACGTTAAAGTTTTCGTCCGTTGTTTTATCGAAAACCTGCATATTCGAGAGAGCCAGGGTGTCAAAGCGGGGGAATAATGAGATATTGTGTGAACAGGGTCGAAAGTTGCTGTGCGCCATTGACTTTACTAGACAAGCTTTGCTCTTAATATGGGCTATAATGTTACCATAAAATGGTTGAGAGGTGACATTATGGCAGAGTGGGCGACGCTAAAATTAGATCATGGTCTACGTAGCAGGATATCAATTGAAAGTGCGTTTTTTCCACTAATCTTGGGGGGACTATTAGCAAGGGGGAGCATTTTGGGCCTTCATCCCTTCGGGGTTGCGTTTGGTGCGGCGTTGCTTTTGAGGGGAGAAAGTGGATTTTTCTTTGGGTTATTCGGTATTCTAATCGGCGTTATTTCATTGAGGGATGTGTCTTTTGCCTTACAAGTGGTGTTAATGTTAGCACCCATGACCGTGATTTTGCCCACTGTACGGAAGAAGAAGCATCCGGGTATTCTTCTGGTTATCTTAACAAGTTTAATGGTAGCTCTCATTTCTTCTTTAGCAGTAAGTTTTTCGAGACCGGATCTCTTTGTGTTTCTCACGGTTGCCCTACATAGTGTTATAGCTGGAGGTGGGGCCCTCATCTTTTGGTTTGCTCTGAATCATCAGGAGGCTATCTGGAGGGGCGAATTCCAGCGTGAACAAGGAGTTGCTTGGCTTTTTATTCTGATTGGCATAATTAGCGGACTTCAGGGTATTCAGGTTTTCGGAATTAATTTCCCTGTTGTCTTGCTAAGCTTTTTCACTCTATTTATATCAGAACGCTATGGTGCAGGAACTGCGGCAGGCGTTGGAGCATTATTGGGTTTTATGCCTCAATTAACAATTAATCCCCAAAACCTAATGGATGCAGGAATTTACGGTTTAGCAGGTTTTTGTACGGGTGCCTTTCGCCGGCTGGGTAAACTAGGAATAGGGACAGCCTTTATTGCAGTTATGCTAATGTTGACTGTTTTTTTGAGACAAGAGGCTATTTACACTCAACTCATTTCCTCAACAGTCGGTCTATTCCTCTTTCTTCTTTGGCCGGGGGCAACTCCCGAACGTGATTTCTTGAAACCAAAGGCGATTCCAGAGGTCGAAACTACGGTTTCCAAAGTAAAAGCCTTGGCAGAGATCTTTGATCAAATTGCTTTGAGCTATCAAGCGGCGGAGGCGGAATCGTTTGAGATACGTCAAGAAGTTCCGGAACTCATGAATGTTCTAGTCGAGCGTGTATGTCACACCTGCCCTACAAAAGAGGCTTGTTGGAATCGGGAATTTTACAAGACGTACCATATTTTCTTTGAACTATTTAGTTTGGTTGAGAACCAGCCGGAGGTTAAGTTACAGTCTTTACCTGTTGAGTGGAAGCGTCATTGTGGACGACTCAAGGAAATGCTGCTGGGTGTACAGTTTATCATTGAACAAGAGAAGAGCCAGGAAACTTGGCGTCGTCGTTTGGTTCTCAACCAGGATGCTTTGTCTCGTCAGTTTCTCAATGTCTCCCAGGTCATCGGAAATCTGGCGAAGGAGCTTCACACCCAACATAATTGGGAAGTGGTTAAACCGTCCAACTTAGCTCGCCGCCGCCGCCAGTTTCTGGATGTGGGTATAGCTAGTTTTACAAAAAGTGGAAATGGAATGAGCGGGGATAATTATGCTTCTATTGCTTTCTCATCAACTCAGCATGCCTTTATCCTAAGTGATGGAATGGGTGTGGGAGAAGCCGCGGCGAAGATGAGTGCCACCGCCTTAACCCTGCTTGAGCAACTCCTAACAACCGGTTTTGATCCGGAAGGAGCAATTCAGGCCTTGAACTCTATTCTAGTCTTACGTTCCCCTGAGGAAAGTTTCGTAACGATTGATATGGCAATTCTAGATTTAGAGTCATCGAATGTTAAGTTAATTAAAGTAGGAGCAGCAGCCTCATATTTAATCACACCTGATGAGGTGAAATCGTTTGCATCGTCAAGTCTTCCGGCGGGTATTTTAAACCAGATAGATATTCCGGTCATTGACTTGGAAATGCAAAGTGGAGAAACCTTGGTATTATTAACAGATGGAGTACAAGACGTACTCAAAGATGGTAGGGATTGGATTCAAGAATTATTGGAGAAAACGAACCTCGTTAAATCTCAAGAGATTGCTGAGCTTGTTCTGCAAGAAGCACGTCAGTTGAGTGAGGGATCTATTGATGATGACGGAATTATACTGGTTATAAGAAAGAATTATTGGAACGAGTGATAACTATTATGAAAGATCTTGCAGATCTCGTTGTTTTAGCAGGACAACTTATTCTGGAGAATGGTGGAGAAACATTTCGGGTAGAAGAGACCATGGTGCGGATGGCTTTGGCGGGCGGCGGGCAGACCGCAGATGTCTTTGCTATTCCCCAGGGAATATTTTGCACCTTAAACGAGGGAGAGCAAACTCACACGCGCGTAGTTCGCATACATCGTCGGGGAGTTAATCTAGCTAAGGTCCTCGAAGTAAATCGAATTTCGCGACAGCTCTCAGAAGGGATATTAACGGTTGAAACGGCCTATGATGAGCTTTTAAAGGTAGACCGCTTGCCTAGAAGATATCCAACAGGAGTTCGTTTATTTGCGGGTGCAATTGGCAGTGCTACGTTTAGCTTTCTCTTGGGGGCGCATGTTGGGTCTGTTATTGTGGCAGGCTTAACGGGTTTACTTGTTTTATGTGTGATTGA
Source organism: Bacillota bacterium (assembly GCA_030706025.1). GTDB lineage: Bacteria > Bacillota > Desulfitobacteriia > Desulfitobacteriales > Desulfitobacteriaceae > Desulfosporosinus. The sequence continues at coordinate 12,563 of JAUZPJ010000017.1, forward strand.
GTTTTTACAGAATAGAGAAGTTTTAAACTTTTTTTCACTGGCTATTGCAGGAATGTTTACTGCAATAGCTAATCTCATTGTAAAACAGTTTTGGTCTGGCATAGAATTCGACTTAGCAATCGTTGGGTCAATTATGGTGCTTGTTCCGGGTTTAGCCATTACTACCTCAGTTAGGGATGCGTTGTTTGAGGATCTCATTTCGGCATCAATTCGTGGAGTGGAGGCATTTGGTGTGGCGCTTTCGATCGCCTCGGGAGTAGGGGTTATATTAACAATTTATTTGTGGACAGGCGGGATATTGCCTTAATGAATTATTATGTGACTAGCAGGAATGCAGAAATGTATGTCGAATCAAACAATTATGTCTTTCTTGGGATTGCCCAGATGGCCTTGAGGTTTACCGCAAGGTTTTAAAACTTGAGAGGGAAATAACCCTGGGAGTCAAGGACATAGGTTTTAAGTTTCTGCTATAAAAGAAACAAAAACAAATTTTATTAAGGAGCGGATTTGATTATGGCTTGGGATGCTACAACACTTAAGGATTGGCAAATTGCCGAAGAAGCCGAAAAAAACATGCCTACTGTTGATGAACTGATCGAAAAGTTATCACTCAGAAAAGAGGAAATAATCCCCTACGGAAAAACACCTAAAGTAGACTTTCTGAAAATGATGGAGCGCCTAGGAGATAAACCAGATGGCAAATATATTGAAGTAACAGCTATTACTCCAACGCCCCTTGGTGAAGGAAAAACTACGACGACTCTTGGTCTTATCGAAGGACTCGCTAAGAGAGGCAAGAATGTTGGTGGTGCAGTTCGGCAACCATCCGGCGGCCCGACGATGAATATTAAGGGTACTGCTGCTGGTGGTGGAAATGCTCTATTGATTCCTATGACTGAGTTTTCCTTAGGACTCACAGGGGATATTAATGATATTATGAATGCTCATAATCTTTGCATGGTTGCATTGAATGCTCGGATGCAGCATGAAGCAAACTATACGGATGAAGAGCTTGCTAAGCGTGGCTTGAAACGCTTGGACATCGATCCTAAGAATGTTGAAATGGGCTGGGTTATCGACTACGCCGCACAAGGCCTGAGAAATATTATTATTGGTATTGGCGGTAAAAAAGATGGCTTCCAAATGCAATCTAAATTCGGGATTGCCGTTGGGTCAGAGTTAATGGCAATTTTAGCTGTCGCTAAAGATCTTCCGGATCTCAGAGAGCGGATTGGTAAAATTATCGTTGCTTATAGTAAAACTGGTCAACCAGTTACTGCTAAAGACTTGGAAGTTGACGGCGCAATGACCGCTTGGATGCGTAACACGATTAATCCAACGATTTGTTACACAGCTGAAGGTCAACCTGTCATGGTTCATGCTGGTCCGTTTGCTAATATTGCTATCGGGCAATCTTCCATTATTGCGGATCGCATTGGCCTCAAAATGTTTGATTACCATGTTACGGAAAGCGGATTCGCTGCGGATATCGGATTTGAGAAGTTCTGGAACGTTAAAGCTCGTTTGGGCGGCTTAAAACCGAATGTTTCCGTTCTCGTTGCAACTATTCGTGCTCTTAAAATGCATGGCGGCGGACCTGCAGTGGTACCTGGCCGTCCGTTACCTGAAGAGTACACGCAAGAGAATCTTGAACTGGTGGAAAAAGGTTGCGCTAATCTACTTCACCACCTTGAAATTATTAAGAAATCTGGAATTGTTCCAGTCGTTTGTATTAACGGTTTCTATACAGATACCCAAGCAGAAATCGACTTGATTAAGAAAATCGTTGGGGCTGCAGGTGCCCGCTGTGCGCATTCAGATCACTGGCTCAATGGTGGAGATGGTGCTTTGGAATTGGCAGATGCTGTTATGGAGGCTTGCCAAGAAGAATCTCAATTCAAATGCCTCTATCCATTGGAAATGCCGCTTCGTGAACGCGTAGAGCTTATCGCTAAAGAAGTTTACGGTGCAGACGGCGTGGATTGGTCGCCAGAAGCAGAAGCTAAGGCTAAAAGATTTGAATCCGATCCATACTATGCTGATTTCGCCACTATGATGGTGAAAACCCATTTGAGCCTATCCCATGATCCCGCACTCAAAGGAGTGCCAAAAGGTTGGAGATTGCCAATCCGCGATGTCTTAGTATATGGCGGAGCGAAATTCCTTTGCCCAATGGCCGGTGCAATTAGTTTGATGCCTGGTACAAGTTCAGACCCTGCTTACAGAAGAATTGACGTTGATACCAAGACGGGTAAAGTTAGTGGATTGTTCTAGAGTTGAACAACTCGTATATAATCTGCGTTAAAAAATAGATCTATTAGGCCCTGAGCAATCGGGGCCTTTTCCTTTTCCAAGACTATTTTTAAGGGAATTAAAGACGTGTTTTAAGTATGCCGTTGTGTTTAAACGGAGAGAATGTTAAGGTATAGAATATTGATGACTTACCGAGTTTATAAAGCTATGGAGGTAGAATGATGCTAATAGAACTTGCTGTCTCCTTCATTGCTGCGCTCGCGTTTGCAGTAGTATTTAATGTTCCTGTTCGCTACTTACTGCCGGGCGCTTTAGCTGGAGCAATTGGATGGTTGATTTTTAGGTCCTTCGGAAGTATGAATACAGCTATTTTTTTGGCATCGGTAGGGATTGGGCTTATGGCGGAAGGAGGAGCCCGTATACTTCGGATTCCGGTTTTGATTATTGCTGTACCGGGGATAATTCCTCTAGTTCCAGGGGTGGGAGCTTACTCGACAATGTTAGCCTTGGTCAAAGGAAATTTCATTGTGGCTTTAACCACAGGAACGGAAACCTTGTTTGCAGCGGGGGCGATTGCAGTCGGGATTGCCGTAGCGACGGTACCTTTGCGTTTGGTTTGGAAAGGGGGCGCGGGGCATGTTCGAAAAACTGCGCACACATATATTACCTCATTTGATTCCCCAAAACGCTAAAGTCCTGGTCGCAGTTTCGGGTGGACCGGACTCAATGGCGTTAAGCCACATTCTTTGGAGGTATACTTGTGAGGAACGGGAAAAGGGAATTTCCATAGTATTAACGCATATCCATCATGGGGTTAGGAAAGAGTCTGATGATGAGGCGCGAATGGTACAGCGGATGGCATCAGAGTGGAAGGTGCCTTGCATCGTTCATCGTTTCGATTCTAAAGCGTATGCTAAAGCTAGAGGACAATCGTTTCAAGAGGCTGCTAGGGAATGGCGATACGAGCGATGGAGAGAGGATATGCAACAGAAGGGATGCACCTTACTGTCAACAGCACATCATCTCGGTGATCAAGCAGAGACGATTCTTTATCGGTTACTTAGGGGTAGTGGAACGTCTGGTTTGGCGGGTATATATCCTGCGAAGGGCTCTATCATTCGCCCTCTGTTAACATTCTCCAAAGAGAATATCTTGGACTACTGTGCTCGGGAAGATTTGCCCTATGCATTAGACCGGTCAAATGAAGAACCAGTTTATGTTCGCAACCGAATTCGCCTGGAGTTATTACCTGAATTGGAGAAGGATTACAACCCTCGGATTAAGGAGGTTTTAGGTCGTACAGGAGAGCTTTTACGTTGGGATGAGGAGTACATAACCGAGCAAGTGGAGAAGTTATGGAAAAACTACCAACTTAACGATTCCGACAGTGGGATTGTCGGGCTGAAACTTGGTATTTTTACTGAGCCGGCTGCGATTCTATCTAGATTATTGCGTAAGGCTGCGATGCTTGTTACAAATGAACCACGAGGATTGGGGTTTGGCTATATTGCGAAAATCATGGAGTCTCAAGGAAAAGTGGGTTGGATGCAGGACCTGCCCGGAATGACGGTTAAAATTACCGACGAAGGAGTTTGGTTTACCACTATTACGTATCATAGTGTAAAAACCAACGAAGTAACGATATTTGGTAAACTGATCACTAATGGAACGTTTCCAGAAATTACGCTGGATATGGGGCGATGGTTTGAACTCACGGGCTTGAAAATGGTAATTGGATTATTCGGGGAATCTGAGTATTCATTAATGAGGGAGTCTTGGGATGAATACGAAACTAGGGTTGCGGTTTTTGACAAGGTCCTCCTAATGCTGTATTTACAGCGGTTAGTGTGTAGAACTCGGCGGCAAGGAGATCGAATGTGGTTTCAAGGTGTGGGACATAAATCAATTAAAAAGGTTTTTCAGGAAGAGAATATTCCAGTGAGGGTTAGAAATCAGCTTCCTCTTATTGCGTACGAAAACGAGGTACTTTGGATTCCGGGGGTTCGCCAAAGTGATCTCTGTCGATCAGGCGAGAACCTGGAAAAAGTTTATGGGATTGTGAAATCACAGGACTAGGGCTCCAGTTTGAATTCATTGTAAAACCCGATACTGCGTGGTATAATATGGGGAATTGCTTATTTGGTAAGCAGTTTGCCAACTAGAGAGGAGGACCATATTTGAAGGTCTTTAAGAACGCAACGATTTATGTGCTCATCATTCTTATGGCGATTTTGTTAATCAGATGGTCGACCCCTCCTGTTAATAAAGAAGCAGGACTGGATTATAACGCTTTTAAAAGGGCTGTTATTGCGGATCAGGTTAAGGATGTCTCGGCAGTTATCGAAAACAATGCTATTAAGTATACGGTCACAATGAAGGATGACACGAAGCATGAAGTAATAGGACTAGCCAATGATCCACAACTTACGTCGGATTTAGTGGCCCACGGACTTCCTTTGAAATTAACTGAGCCTGCTGAGTCTCCTTGGTGGGTTGGCTTATTGACTACGATGCTTCCCATTATAGTTATTGTTGCGTTATTCTTCTTTATGATGCAACAAAGTCAAGGCGGTGGAAGTCGAGTGATGCAGTTTGGCAAAAGTAAGGCGCGCCTTGTTGGAGAAGATAAGAAAAAGGTAACCTTTGCTGATGTCGCAGGTGCAGACGAAGTTAAAGAGGAGCTTCAGGAAGTCGTTGAATTCCTGAAGTTTCCGAAGAAGTTTAATGAATTGGGAGCAAAGATTCCTACAGGAGTCTTGTTGTTTGGACCTCCTGGAACTGGAAAAACATTACTTGCTCGAGCTGTTTCTGGGGAAGCAGGGGTGCCTTTTTTTAGTATTAGTGGATCTGATTTTGTGGAAATGTTTGTTGGGGTAGGGGCATCGAGGGTTCGTGACTTATTTGAACAGGCTAAAAAGAATTCGCCTTGTATTGTTTTTATCGATGAGATCGATGCCGTCGGACGACAACGGGGTGCTGGTTTAGGCGGCGGTCATGATGAACGAGAACAAACGCTCAACCAACTCCTAGTGGAGATGGATGGGTTTAATGGTAATGATGGAGTTATTATTATTGCGGCTACTAACCGGGCTGACGTCCTAGATCCGGCCTTATTACGCCCAGGTCGTTTTGACCGACAAGTAGTTGTGGATGTTCCGGATGTTAAAGGGCGGGAAGAAATACTTAAAGTCCATGCTAAAGGTAAACCCATAACTAATGATGTTAATTTAGAAGTTATTGCACGACGGACTCCTGGCTTTACCGGTGCAGATCTTGCTAACTTGATAAATGAAGCAGCACTTCTCTCGGCTCGGCGAAGTGAGTCCCAAATTCGGCAGCAGTCTATAGAGGATTCTATTGAACGGGTGATTGCAGGACCCGAGAAGAAGACACGAGTGATCAGTCCTTTTGAAAGAGAACTTGTTTCCTATCATGAAGCAGGGCATGCGTTGCTTGGGGAACTTCTTACTCATACGGATCCTTTACACAAGGTGTCAATTATTCCGCGTGGAAGGGCTGGAGGTTACACACTTCTTCTTCCTAAGGAAGACCGTAACTACATGACAAAATCCCAACTGCTTGATCAGGTGACTATGTTACTGGGTGGACGTGTCTCGGAGGCTGTTGTTCTTCATGAAATTAGTACGGGTGCCTCGAATGACTTAGAAAGGGCAACTGGAATCGTTCGCAAAATGATTACAGAATTGGGGATGTCCGAGGAACTTGGGCCACTCACTTTTGGTCACAAAGAAGAGCAGGTCTTTTTGGGTAGGGATATTTCCCGCGATCGAAGTTATAGTGACACGGTTGCTTACGCGATTGACAAAGAAGCTCGCCGTATTATTGACGACTGCTATCAGAAAGCCCAGAATTTAATTCGGCAAAACATTGATAAGTTACATGCTATTGCTCAAGCTTTGATGGATAAAGAAACACTAGATGTTAAGGAATTTGCTGCTGTAATGGCGAAGTTTGATGTTCCAGCCGAGACTGGAGAGTCAAAGGATGATTCTGTGAAGCTTGAAAAGACTGAAGAGGTTGCACTCGATACTGAGTTGCCACGTCAAACTGTAGAGGATGAATTAAATAAAATAAAATAAGATTAACGAGACTAAGGAGTGTAAATGATGGAGAAAACATTTCTAATGCTGAAACCCGATGCGGTTCAACGAGGATTTGTCGGGGAAATAATTTCGACTTTTGAGAAGAAGGGCTTCAAACTTGCGGGAATGAAGTTTATCCAAGTGGATCGTGCCCTTGCTGAAGAACATTATGCAGAACACAAGGGGAAAGGATTTTTTGAACCAACAGTTGAGTATATCATGTCTTCTCCGGTTGTGGCCATGGTATGGCAAGGGAAGAATGTTGTTGCATTAGCTCGTGAGTTAATGGGGGCGACCAATCCCGCAAATGCGAATCCCGGCTCGATCCGCGGGAGGTATGGGATGGATATTAGTCGAAATGTAATTCATGGCTCGGACTCAGTTACAAGTGCAGAACGCGAGATTTCGCTTTATTTTAAACCTGAGGAACTGGTAGAGTATACCAAAGCGGGCGATGAATGGTTGAGTGAATAATGGCAATTAGGGACGCCCGAAAGGGTGTCCTTTTTCGGAGGTCAAGGGAATGGTGGTGTGATATATGCAGTTGGAAAAAACGGAACGGTGGTTACTAGGGTTAGGTTCTATATTGATTGGATTTCTTTTTATTATTCTTCTGAGAGCACATGGTGTTGCGGGCAGTCCAGCGACAGAAACGGCTGTGCCGAGCCT
>JAUZPJ010000170.1 GCA_030706025.1 Bacillota bacterium
AACCTCTTTAAGTAAATCCCGATTCGTGGCCGCAACAATCCTTACGTCTACCTTAATTGTTTTCTCTCCGCCAACTCGTTCGAACGATCGCTCCTGGAGTACCCTCAACAATTTGGCTTGCACATTAAACGACAACTCGCCAATCTCATCAAGAAAGAGGGTCCCTCCATCCGCTAATTCAAATCGCCCTGTTTTACGAGCATGGGCACCTGTAAAAGCCCCTTTCTCGTGTCCAAACAACTCGCTTTCCAATAGGGTTTCTGTCAATGCGGCACAATTCACCCGAATAAAAGGTCCACCAACGCGCGGGCTTAAGGTATGTATAGCCTGAGCTACCAATTCCTTTCCCGTGCCAGACTCCCCTTGAATCAGTACTGTCGCTGGCGTTGGAGCAACCCTTTCCGCTAGATGTTTGACAGCTTGCATCCTCTCACTGTTACCAACCAACTGCCAACCATCGTGCTGTGCCTCTCCTTTCAAATAATTCACCTGCTCACGCAAGCTTTCTACCTCAAAGGCCTTATCCACCGTGATCAACAGCTCATCGATATCAAAAGGTTTCATCAAATAATCCTGGGCCCCAGCCTTCATGGCTTCAACCGCCGTAGCGGTACTTCCGTGCGCGGTCATCATTATCATCAGTAAATCTGGATAATGCTCTTTCAAAGTGTACAGTACACTTAAGCCGTCCTTCTTCGGCATTTTTAAATCTACTAGGACAAGATCAGGACGCTCAGCTAGAGCACGATCTAAGGCAAGTTGTCCATCCTCCACTGTTTCCACTTCGTAACCCGCTTTAATTAAGGCCCGTTCTAAAACCCAGCGCATATTAGCTTCGTCATCAGCCACTAAAATCCGTCGCACTCTTCCACCCCTTCAAAATTTATTACCTATATAAAGATGCCTCACCCTAAGTAAGTTTTTTTAATCGGGGGCTAAGCCCTACTTATTGCCCGATCGTCATTTAACCTTATTTCTGTTTAAAGACAACTTATGAACTACGAAACCTATGTGGGATAAGACACACTATACTGTGGTTTATCCCACACCGTTATAAATTATCCACCTCTTGAGTAAACCTCATATTCCCTTAAGTAAATGAGTATCAAATAATTTCATGTAAAGCTCTAAAGTGCCATCAAATCACATCTTGAGTCGTTTTTGAACCTATAACTATTACATCATAGTCAGGAACTAAGCGCAACTTGGCATTACTTTTGCATATTTACTAGTCATCTTGCTCTTCGGCATCCTAGACCTCCTTACCTTTACTGTAAGAATGGCAATGCGGATGTAGTAACCAAGATTTTCATCTTTAAAAATCTGTAAAAAAAACCTATAATTAGCCGGTGGTCGTTTGCAAGTTCATAGTTGTCGTTTCACATTTCATCATAACAAGGAGGATCGCAAATGAAAAACGATCGTGAAGAGAAAAAAAAGAAATTTACTCAACCAAAGAAAAGCAAAGCAGGCCTTTACAGTCTTGTTGGCATTGTTGTAGTTGCAGTAATATTAGGTTCATATTTTTTATTAGGCAATAGTAAGTCAAGTGCCTCAGCTAACGCGCTTGCTGATACCGGACAAAAAGTGAATTACAGTTCGGACGCTCAACTGGAGCAAACGGTCGTTCCAAGCAAGGTCGAAAACGGAAAAGAAGTGGTTACGTTACTAAGTACTGTTAAAGAAAAGAAGTTCATAAAAACTGATTACAAAGCTAACGGCAAGACGGTTCCTTTAACTGCCTTTGTCCAACCTGATGGTAAAGTGATGGTAGCTGTGAGCTATTGTGAACCTTGTAAGGGGGACTCATTTCATATATCCGGTAATCAAATCATTTGTAACACTTGCGGAACAGTTTGGGATCTTCAAACACTCAAAGGAGTCAGCGGTGGTTGCCAAGCCTATCCACCCCAATCGCTGACCTACACCTTAAATGGCGATAACCTTGAAATTCCCCAAACCGTCCTTGATACCTGGGAACCTAGAGTTTAATTCCAAGCAATCTTAACGATGACTTGAAAGATTTGAACGCACTCGTTTATACGAGTGCGTTCATTCTAATTAGCATAAGGGAGTCTTTAGGCCTTGCTCTAACTCCTACTTATAACTAATAGTCTAACTTTAGGGTAAAATACTTTCATGCAAGGGTTAAAACCCTTCTAATGAATACTCTTAATACAGGAGGATTCCTAGATGTCTTTGATAAAAATTTGCGATGTTACTAAGACCTATAAAGGTGGAGACGGCATTGTTGAAGCTCTGAAAAGTGCCAATTTTGAGATCGCTGAAGGTGAATTTCTGGCTTTAATGGGGCCTTCCGGTTCAGGAAAAAGCACCTTGTTAAGTATTCTAGGAGGGTTAAATCCGCCTTCCTCTGGCAAACTCATTATTGACGATATCGATGTTTATTCATTATCGTCCGAACGCTTGGCCGATTTCCGCCATGAATATGTCGGATTTGTCTTCCAACAATATCAATTGATTCCCTATCTTACCGCTTTGGAAAACGTCATGCTTCCCCTAGCTATAACCTCCCGCCCAGGAAGGGAACAACGGGAAATGGCTCAAACTGTCCTCGCCAAAGTGGGCTTAGATAAAAAGTCACACCGCCTCCCCAATCAATTATCCGGTGGTGAGCAAAATCGAGTAGCCATAGCACGGGCCATCGTCAATCGACCTTCCATTATTTTCGCGGATGAACCCACCGGTAGTCTAGACTCAAAAACTGCCGAGGAACTGTTGGAATTATTTCAGGCCCTTAACCGAGACGGTTTAACCATTATTATGGTAACTCATAACCAGGAAAACCTTGCCTGGGTCACTCGGACAGTTTACATCCGAGATGGAGTTCTCATCTCCAATCCTCAAGAGTCCTAAGGGGGGAACCTAAATGCGTTTAACCGAAATTTCCTTTCAAAACCTACGTCGCCGAAAGATGCGTTCAATTTTATTAGTACTTAGTGTTATCATCGGGGTAAGTTCGATCATCTTCCTTTTTTCGACAACTCAAGCCATGAAGGAAGATGTCGCCAACAAACTTGATCAATTCGGTTCAAATATTCTCATCCTTCCCGATACTGGACAAGCCCTAACCTTTGGTGGCATAACCGTCGAAGCCCCGACTCAAGTTAAAGCACTGGATATGTCTCTCCTTCCACTTATGAAAACCATTAAGAATAAGGAAACTTTAGCTACAATCTCCCCTAAACTCTTAGTCGACACCACTATCGAAGGAAAAGCCATTTTATTACTGGGCGTTGATTTTTCGCAAGAGTTACACCTTAAAAAATGGTGGAAGCTAAATGGTCTCGCTAAAAATCAAATCCCAACTGCAAACGAAGTGATCCTAGGAAGTGACGTTGCCCATGCCCTAGGTTTAAGCCCACATCAAACAATAACGATCAAAGGGCAAGATTTTAAAGTCGCAGGGGTCATTCAACCCACAGGTTCATCGGAAAATGACCAGGCAGTGTTTATCAACTTAGGGGTGCTGCAAAAATTAGCCAATCAGCCCAACGCTATCAGTCTCATCGAAGCTGCCGCTTTGTGCTATACTTGTCCGATTGACGAGGTAACTAAACAATTAACAGCCGTTTTGCCCGGCACGAAGGTTACCGCACTAAAATCTACCCTTGAATCTCGAAATGATACAGTAAGCAAGTTTAACTTATTTGCTAGAAGCGTATCTTTGATACTCTTCCTAGCTAGCAGCATCGTCATCACTATGACTATGAAATCTTCGGTCGAAGAACGCACTCGAGAAATCGGGGTCTTGAGGGCGATTGGATTCCGAAAACGTCACATCCTTCAAATCGTGCTTAGCGAAGCAGGATTCTTAAGTACTCTAGGCGGGTTATTGGGTTACCTAATTGGAATGGGTATGGCCGTTAACTTCGGATCTTTTTTAACGAATGCGCAAGTTCAAATCCCTTGGCAATCTAATTTACTCGTCTATTCACTGAGTGGCTCTCTTGTTGTAGGCCTGATTGCCAGTCTTTACCCGGCCTGGAAAGCATCAAAACTTGAACCAATGGAATCTTTACGCTATCTATAATTCCAGAAGTGAACCTCGAACATCGATAAGGAGGTAACCTATGACTTTAACGGATATTGCCATCCAAAATTTACGACGGCGGAAAGGAAAAACGTTCTTATTATTGCTTACCTTTTTATTAGTAGTCGGCCTAACCGTCACACTCCATACATTGGCTAAAAGCATGCAAGACGATTTGCAAAAAAGTTTAACCCAATATGGAGCTAACGTTGTCATAACACCCAAGTCAGAGCATTTTACCCTTAGCTACGGCGGTCTCTCTGTTCCAGGCGTTAATTATGAGATCAAACGTTTAAACTATGACGTTGTAACTAAAATAGAAAATGACCGAGAACTATCAATTAACGGAATTGCCCCCAAAATCATTGGTTCCGCTGCAGGAGTTAATCGACGTTATCTAATTATCGGCGTCGATTTTCTCAAGGAACTGAAGATGAAACCTTGGTGGCATATTCAAGGAGAGGAGCCGGGTGACCAAGAAGTGGTTATCGGTTCGAACCTTGCCCACCAAGAAGCGCTCGTTATTGGGAGTACCTTAGAACTTAACCACCAGAGATATTCCGTTGTCGGGATCATGGAGGAAACAGGTGGTTCTGAAGACAATGGAATCTTCACCAATTTTGAGACCTCTCGCATCCTTACAGGAATAAACTCTTGGTCCATGATCGAACTTAATACAACTCAACCAGATAAAACGACGGCCCGCTTGAGTGAACTCTTACCGGAGGCCAAAGTCGCAGAACTTTCTCAATTAGTTCAGAGCGCCAAAGAAAGTGTCGACCGATTCACAAACTTCTCCTTATTTGCTTCTATATTATTAGGAGTTATCGGTGCCTTAATTGTATTTGTTACAACAACTGGGAACATCAATAACCGTGTAGCAGAAATAGGCATCTTCCGGGCCATCGGTTTTCGCAGTCGTCACATTTTCTCTCTTCTAATCCGGGAAATTGCTTTAGTCAGCCTTGTTGGAGGGGTTCTTGGATATCTCTTAGGTGAACTTACTCCCACTCTACTCAGCCCAATCGTTTTCAAAAAAAATGTTAGCTTTCAAATTCACCCCTTGACAGCCTTTGCTGCAATAAGCGCCTCTGTCTTAATAGGTGTTCTTTCTGTACTTTCAGGGAGACGAGCCGTAGAGTTAGATCCTTTAGAAACACTCTCTTATATCTAGAAAACTATTACTTCCAAAAAATGGTGTTAACGGGTTATTATTTAGACAATAACTAGTTTGTCTAATCTGAAATTACCTAACTGTTTAAATGCAAGGACTAAGGATTTATTGTAACTCTACATCACAGGTCCAGTATTCCTTAATAAGTAGGTTGCAATTCCTTAGTCCCACATATAAAACTTGTCTGTACTTATCAACCCGTTCGCACAAAGAAGTATAAACCTAAGAGGATGAGAATTCCCCCGCTTAAATAGGTAATATATTGGCCCCACTTTGCTAAGCGGGGTAGGCTCTTCAACACGGCTGTAAATGTCCCTGCAATAATCAGCGGTAATCCATGGCCTAGGCCGTATATAAAGAGCAGCAAAGCACCATACCATAGGACCCCTTGCCCAGCTACATATGTCATCAAAACCGCTAAAACCGGAGTTGCACAAGGTGAAGCAACGAATCCAAATAATAAACCGACTCCGAACGATCCCAGAACTCCCCCTCGTTTTTCAGGCATAGCCTTTAAACCAGGTAACTCAACGTTAAACACGCCTATTAATTGTAAACCCATGAGAATCGCAAAAAGCCCAATAATATATGGCCAAGCAGGCCCAATCTGACCAAAGGCTTTACCTAACAGGGAAGCGACGATACCCAATATGGCAAATGTAACGGCTAAACCCAGTACAAAAAATGCCGATGTGATGAAACCCTTAGTCTTTGTTGGTTTTTCCAAACCACCAATGTACCCTAACATAACAGGTAGCATTGACAAGATACACGGACTTAAGCTAGTCAATACCCCACCTAAGAAAACTAGAATTAAAATGGATAACCCCCCTGATGCCAAAGCATTAGGGATTGTTACCTCAAAGAATGATT
>JAUZPJ010000171.1 GCA_030706025.1 Bacillota bacterium
CCCCTGATATCCTGGGCGTGGACCTTGTGATTGTCCCTGATATCCTGGGCGTGGACCTTGGGATTGCCCTTGATATCCTGGACGAGGACCTTGGGATTGCCCTTGATATCCTGGACGAGGACCTTGGGGTTGTCCTTGGTATCCTGGACGAGGACCCTGAGGTTGTCCTTGGTATCCTGGACGAGGACCCTGAGGTTGTCCTTGGTATCCTGGACGTGGACCTTGAGATTGTCCTTGGTATCCTGGACGAGGACCCTGAGGTTGTCCTTGGTATCCTGGACGAGGACCCTGAGGTTGTCCTTGGTATCCCTGACGAGGACCTTGAGGTTGTCCTTGGTATCCTGGTCGTGGTCCCTGAGGCTGCCCTTGTTGTCCCTGACGTGGTCCCTGTGGTTGTCCTTCCGTTCCCTGGCGTGGTCCTTGAGGACGTCCTTCTATTCCTGGACGAGATTCTTGTGACTTTCCTTCTTGGGCCCTCCCCTCTTGCCCCTGTCCAGATGTATTTGGCCTTTTTTCCTCAGTATCTTTGTGTTCAGAATAATCCAAATTTGTCTCCTTTCCTTTCAGTTGATTACGTAAACGATCTGCATCTTTTTCATCCACTGTACTTAAATGATTTTTCACATCAGTTCCCATAGCCACAAGTCTTGTCATCACTTCTTTACTACTAAAATTTAATTCTTTTGCTAATTCATGAACACGAATACTCATTTAACCACCCCCACATATTCGGCTCCCCCATTACGCTCCAAGCATCAGCTCCTTGCTAGTAAAATAGCCTTCGCAAACCCTTGATCTAAAATAAGCACTGCTGAACGCGGCGAAAGTCCTATCGAAAGTCCAATCTCCAGTTTCGTTCCTGTGACGAACACTGGTAGTTTTAAGTCACTAGCCCACTGGCTATATTTTTTCTGTGCACCCTGAGCATCCTCCGCAATGATTAGCAGAGACCCCTTACCCTTTTTTAATAATGCTTCAACTTGCGCATCTCCAGATGCAACTTTACCAGCTCTCCGAGCGATTCCCATTAATGAGCGGATGCGTGTATTCACGAAGAAATCTTCCCTTCAAGGTGGGCGAAGACTTCTGGCCCGATATCTTCTCCGAAAGCCTTTCGGAATCGATGCTCTTTAACGGCACTTTGGAAACAGCTTGAGTTAGGACAAATATATGCACCACGACCATTGCGTTTTCCAGTAGGATCGAGTTCTACAATTCCTTCCGGAGTTCTAACGATTCGCAAGAGCTCTTTCTTTGGTCTCATTTGCTGACAACCCAAACACATCCTCATGGGAACCTTCCGTGTCTTCATACCATCACCCCTTCCCTTTCTTTTTCTTTACTTTGGAGTCTATCGTTCCTAGATCACTAGGATCAATGTCAACAAATTCTCCAGAAACATCCTCTGCGAACTCGTTATCTGGAATCTCACCAATTATCTCATCATTTTGTTGGGCATACTCCTCTTCCTCATACTCTTGATAGTTATCAAGATCAGAGAACTCATCATATTCGGAGAAATCCTCGTATTCGCCGTATTCCTCATAATTATCATATTCTTGCTCTTGCCCCTGCGAAATAACATCAAGTGTTCCCGCTTGAGATTCACTTTTTATATCAATCTTCCACCCCGTAAGTTTAGCAGCGAGGCGAGCGTTTTGCCCTTCTTTACCAATTGCCAGAGAAAGTTGATAGTCTGGAACTACAACAACGGCAACTTTTTCATTGGGTTTAGGATATACCCCCATAACCTTAGCGGGGGAAAGTGCATTAGCCACAAACTCTTGCGGATCAGTTGAGTAATTTACAATATCAATTTTTTCGCCTTTTAATTCAGTAACAATTGTTTGAACTCGAACACCCTTAGGCCCAACACACGCTCCCACTGGATCAACATTGGAATCACGAGAATAAACTGCAATTTTAGAACGTGCCCCTGCTTCGCGAGAAACGCCCTTGATTTCCACAATACCATCATGAATCTCCGGCACCTCAAGTTCAAACAATCGTTTAATCAACCCCGGATGTGTCCGAGACAACATAATTTGTGGTCCCTTGGTCGTTTTCTTGACCTCTACAACATATGTTTTGAGACGTTCGAAAGATTGATACATTTCTCCGGGAATTTGTTCCTGTGCAGGCAATACTGCCTCAACTTTACCCAAGTCAACAATAACATTCTTCTGCTCATACCGTTGAACAACCCCAGTAACGATATCCCCTTCACGATTAACGTATTCATCATAAATCATACCGCGCTCCGCTTCTCGAATGCGCTGGACTACAACTTGCTTAGCTGTTTGGGCTGCAATTCTTCCAAAGTCACGAGGAGTTACTTCGTATTCTACAATATCTTCTAATTGATAATTAGGATCAAGTTTACGCGCATCCTCCAATCCTACCTGAGTTCGAGCATCCTCCACGGTTTCTACGATAGTTTTACGAGCATACACTTTAAACTCACCTGTTAAACGATCTATAAGAACTCGAACATTTTGTAGAGATCCGAAATTCTTCTTATATGCCGAAATAAGGGCAGCTTCGATTGCTTCAAACAAAACCTCTGCAGATATTCCCCGTCCTTTTTCCAACTCGTGAAGGGCCTCGATGAACTCCATATTCATTTTTCCATGTTCCTCCTTATTCTGTTGTGAATAAAACTAAAATTCAACTGCTAAATGAACATTCTTGGCTATTGACCGCGGAATCGAAATGCTCTTATCCTCATATTCTAAAACGATATCATCGCCAATAATTCCTACAAGAATACCAGTAAATTCTTTATACCCCTGAAACAAAGCAGTTGTATGTATAGTTATTAAACTTCCTTTAAAACGAACAAAATCCTCTTCCTTTTTAAGAGGACGTTCCAAACCAGGAGATGACACTTCCAGCATGTACGCCTGGGGAATAGGATTCTTCGCATCGAGCATTTCACTCACAAGGTGGCTCACCTCCGAACAATCATCCAAGTCAACGCCACCGTCTTTATCAACATAAAGGCGCAAATACCAATGTGCACCTTCTTTTAAATACTCAACAGCTACTAATTCAAGCCCCTTTTCTACAATAAGTGGCTCAACCAGCAGTCCTATCCGTTGTTCCATTGCTTCATTCATATGAAATCTCTCCTTTAAACGTGACGTAAAAGAACATTCTTCCCCTAGTCTAACGTAGAAGGCCATGTGTTATACCCGCGTCACGGTTTGGACAAACGAAGGAGCGGGCTACAACCCACTCCTTACCAACAAACACTAAAAATTTCCTTATACTAATATAGCATATCCCATCGACAACTGCAACTAGGTACCTATTAATTATGAACGATTAGATTCATAAATTGATTTTCGATCGACTTTTTATAGCTCAAATTCTAGGTCAATTTGGGATCAACTTGGTGAAGATCCAAGATTTTTGCTTTAGATCTCGTCCCTTTATTACCACCTTATTTCCGTAGACTTCTATATATAATCCCTTGATAAAGGGCTCTCTCATTCTACCTTGACCCTGGGCATGTTGCACGATGGTATAATGTACCGCACCAGTATGAACTTTAGTATAAGGCTCATTTAATATCACACTTTTATCTGTCAAATCAGCATGAGTGTGCGAATTAAAAAGGATGACTTCCGGATATTGGGCAAGAATGGTCTTAATTGCGTCACTCTGATCAGTTCCAACCCATCCGTTATTGGGTTTATTATTGAATGGCTGATGAAGAAAAACAAAGATTGGTTTGCCAGATTGATGATTTTCGGATAATTTATCCTTCAACCATTTCTGTTGTTCAACCGAGATATAAGCCCTAATGGAATCTAGGGTGTTAGAATTGCCATCCTCAGATCCTAAGGAGATAAAGTGGTAGTCATTAATCCAACAATCGTGATAGACCTTATCTTCACCAGCGAATTCGAGGTATCGACTAATAAAAATCTTTACATCCTGGGGCGTATTCTTTTCGATATTATAGTCGAAAAATTCGTGATTCCCAATATTTTTGATAATTGTTTGAGGTAATAAGGACCTATTTTTAAAGAGTGTCCTTTTAAGTGCATGGTATTGTTCAGTTACCCCCTGATCCACTGTATCTCCATTAAGTACCAAGGCATCCATTTTAGGATTAATATTATAAAGGTCATAGATTGCCGTTTGAAGGCTATTGTTATTGCCATGAACATCTCCTAAAACTGCAAATGAGAGGTCAGGCTGAGTTATCGTTACATTACTCGTTGAATGTGACAGTTCAATGGCTTGATTCTGAAAAAGAGATAGCCCAAACACCATTAGAACACAAAGTAGGAGTATTGTTTTCTTCACCTTCGCCTCTCCCCCTAAAATTCATAGATTATGACGAATGGCATTCGACATTGGGTTTAAAATCCCTTCAAAAAATCCTAATCGGCCATATTAATATAAATACAATTTAAAAATCACACTGGCAAAGGGAATGTCTAGAGGACACTCCCTTTGTTCATCTCAGTTTCTTCGGCGGCAATTGACCATTCACATGATTTTTTATTCTATTTGCTTAGATTAAGAGTCAGAAAGGAGGTATTCGACGCAAGATGTAGAAGCATATGAACTATTCGACGGATTTCGCGTAAAAGATATCTTATTCATCATGTCCGCACTCTAGCATTAGATTAGATGAGCATTTAGAGGTGATTAATTTGAAGATAAGACATAAAATTTCAATAGTTGCGATTTCCGGGATCTTTCTTATTGCACTATTTTCTATCATCTTACTTAGAGCCTCGTTTACAAATTATGCAGAAAAGGCGGAAAATTCCGTAGTCGGTCAAGATTTCTACCGTGCAATGGCTATTATACACCATGAAGAATCTTCCTTAGAAGGTGCTGTGAAGGACTGGGCCTATTGGGATGATACTTATCGATATATTGAAGACGCCAATACCAACTATGTTGTTGAAAATCTACACAACAACACTTTTATTTCCTTGAATCTTAATTACATGGGTTTTTTTGATCTTAAAGGGAATACAGTTTTCGCAAAAACCTATGGAATCGAACCATCGAATGAGAATTTATTTAAAGATGAATTATTTAAGAGTTTGCAAATGGGAACGAACTATAAAAGTTTACTGTCTAGCCCTATTCCTGTGACAGGCTTATTGATGATTTCTGGAAAACCCGCACTTATTTCCATATCACCTGTAACGACGTCCGACAGAAGATCTACTACTGATGGAGTTATCGTTTTTTGCAAATTGATTGATCAAAAATTATTAGATTACATAAAAGAAGTCTTAAAAGTGAACATCAAATTTGATACGCCACAAGACCCTGAGGTTTATGAGATTTCTAACCAAGATAATCTCAGGATCCCTTTCGGGGATAATATCCTGTACATCGAGAAAACAGTGGATTTCGTGAAAAGTTTTGCTCAAGTTAATAATGTCTACAATAATTCTAAGATTTTCATGGTCCTTGATGCTGGAAGGCCCATGTATCTTGATGGATTGGCTATCATCAAATATTCAAGCTTTGCTTTTATCATAACATTCTTAATTATTGCCAGCCTATGTTTATTAGTCTTAGAGTTTTCAGTATTTCGACGTATTGAAAAATTAGATAGATTTATGAACAACGTTAAAACCAAAAAGATAATGTCTGAAAGGATCTCTTTGCCAGGGAATGATGAAATTTCAAATCTTGCTGTAAGTTCAAATAATATGCTAAAAGAAATTGATAGCTATTATGAAGAAATAAAAATTAATGAAGAACGCTTCAAATTGATCATGGAAGCAACGAGCGATGGCTATTTTGATACCGATCTACAACTGAATAAATTTTATGTTAACCCTGACTGGCTCCGATATTTAGGATATGAGAACTGCGATGGTTATTTGGACTATAATCAAAGCCTGAATTTGATACATCCAGAGGATAGGAACCAATATCATGCTGCCTTGAATGATTGCTTGAATGGAAAAACCCAGAAATTAATCGTCGAGTACAGGGTTCGAAGAAAGTCTGGCGAATGGTTATGGCTGCATGTTCGAGGGAAGATCGTTGAGTACGATGAATTGAAAAAC